>JAUQOW010000307.1 GCA_030550675.1 Chloroflexota bacterium | reverse complement strand
GATTGAGAAGAGGAATGCTTACCAGCCCGAGGCAGACCAGTCCGAACCCGGCTGTCGCTGGCAGCCCCTGCCGGATATATCCCAGTTTATCGCGGAAGCGCAACCGACGGCGTTCGAGCGGCGGGTCGAAGAAATCAAGGCAGGAGATCGTCGCGCCAAGCGCAACGCCGCCAACCGTCGCCAGGAATGAACCGACCACCGGGATCAGGTTCAGGAGCAAGGTCGGGGCGCCAATCATCAGCGCCAGCAGCAGCTTTTTGAGCTCAAACAGCAGAGCGCGGGCAATGTCGCGCACGACGTTGCCCACAGTCGGCGGCGGCGCATCGAATGCAACACCGCTGAGTTGTTCTTCCAATCGTTCCGAGAGACGGCTGTAGAATGGCGAACCGATCACCACTCCAAAACGCACCAGCACAAATCCGGTGGTGATCAGCAACGCCACGATCAGCAGTAGACGCAGCACCCACGCGAGAAACGCCATCCACTCAGGGAGACCGGCGATCAGCCCATCAATCGCACGGAATCCAGCGGCGAGCAGGCTGGCGTACAGGGTGACGCCTGCGAGAACATTCAGGAAGATGGGAACGATGATATACTTCCATAGCGTCGGATGGCGCCTGAGCACGCCGAGAGCGCGGAGGGGATACGAAGCGCCGATGAAGAACGTCTGCATGGCTGAGAACCGAGAGCCAGGAACCAGGAACTAAGCACTGATGACCAGGCGCGTGGAGGCAAAAAGGCTGGAAACGTCTCAGGACATAAAGAGTGGAAATTTCCAGTTCTACCCAACGCCAGCTTCGCATCCAGCCCCGGATTCCTGATTGTGGGTTCTGGATTTCTGGCTCTCGGCTTTTCTAACCCCTAACCCCTCGTCACTACTCCTGCCGTATAATCAGGCTTTCGTCGCGGTTCTTCTCGCCTTCTTCAAGCAGCATAATCGGAATGCCATCTTCAACCGGGTAGCGGTACCCGTTGCGGCGGTTGACCAGCCACTCTCTGCCTTCGCTATCCCGCATCAACTCCACCGGTCCCTTGTCGCCCGGGTCTGCCAGAATTGCCAGCAGTTCCGGGCTGATGCTGCGCGGCTCACTGCCAGACGATGATGACGACGGCGATGGCGACTGCGCACTGGATCCGAGATCGAACACGCTGTCTTCACGATACTGGCGCACGGCGCGATAAATGACGATGCCCAACGCAACCAACGCTGCTACCCCAAGGAGACGGAGAACGATCTTCATGCGTATAACCTCCTCTGTTGTTGATGCCTGCTATCGATATATAGTGTGTAAAGGAAGCCTTGATCCGGCGAGATGACATTCATTGACGCTTGCCTTCCTGGTTCTCAGTTCTCGGTCTTCAGTTCTCAGTTCTCAGTTCTCAAACCCATTATACCGGGTATTCAACCTTTTCCAACACGGGCGCGCGTTCATCGCGCCAGAGAGACGGCGGATGACCAGCGCCCCGCCACACCAGCAACCGCCACTCTGGCGGCGATCCCAGCGCAGGATACGTTATTTCCAGATAGGGGAAGCGTTGCGGTTGACGTTGCGATGTGACAACATCGACAATCACATCCGTCCATGTGCCGGTGTTGATATACGTCTGACGCTCATTCAGCGCCACGATCTGCGCCAGATGCGTATGCCCGCAGATAAACAGGCTGGTCGATCGATACCGGGGATCACGCGCAAGACGCGCCATGCTGCGCACAGACGTGTTCCCAAACGCGCGCATAGAACGGCGCATCTGGCGTTCCGCCGCTCGCTGGAATGCCGCTTCGGGCAACACACCGGATTGCCGACGCACTCCCGCTGCACGCCCCAATAACCTCGCCGCCAGCGCAACCTGGCGATACATCGGCTTCCAGAGCGAGCGCGGCGCCCGTTGTTGCGGATCATTATCGAGAACATAGGAAGTGTGGCGCAGCAGCACGTTGATCAGCAACACCAGACCGCGCGCCGCCAGCCGGCGGGTGGCGCGGTTGCGCAGCGTCGGCAGCGACAGGGCGTACCAGAAAATGGCTGACAGCGGCTTGATATTATCGATGAGCGTGGCAATATCAACCGGTTCATCTTCCAGCAGATTGATCGCTTCGCGGATCAGACGCGTGCCGAACACGACCTCGAATGGCTCACAGACGCCGTCGAAGTGGACAAAACGGTTCCAGCGGTCGTACTGATTCCCGTGCACAAGAAAGATGCCATCGCCCTCGTAATAGACGCCGAACCGCAGCCGGGGATCATCGGAAGACAAACCGAGCGCGCGACGCAACGTCTGTTTGGCGCTGGCATAGTGCAATTCAAAGTCGTGGTTCCCGATAATCACTGTCGCCTGATTCTCGCGCCGCGCCAGAAAATCGCGCAACGCCGCAACAGGTTCGGCATGCGCGCGGAGAATGGTTTCCAGGCGACGCGTCGCCGCACGCGGCGACCACTCAAGGTCTGGCACGTCTGGCAGACAGACCTGCAAGAACTCGAAGGCGTCACCAGCCAGGATCAACTCCGTGGGCGCTGCGTCGGCGGCATAGTGATGGATCAAAGCCGCAAGCTCGGCATCGGCGCTGAAATCATCGAGGCGATCACCTGCGCCCATATGGAGATCACTGATGACCAGACGACGCATTCCAGGACGAACATCATCCGGTCCGATGGGCGGCGTCGTCTCGCCCGTCGGGCGAAGACGCACCGGGCGCAGGCGACGCCGGACAAGCAACGCAAACATCGCTCCAACGAGCGCCAGAGGAAGCGACCGAAGATCAGGCGGCATAGCGTTATGATGCAGCAGCGCGAGCGGCTGCGATAAATGCGCGAATTTTCTCGTGATCCTTCACGCCGTTGCTCTCAACGCCGCTGCTGACATCGACGCCCCATGGGCGAACGCGCGCCACAGCATCGGCAACATTTTCCGGCGTCAGCCCGCCTGCCAGAATCACCGGACGCCAGCGCGCCAGTTCAGCAGCGCGCCACCAGTCGGCGACAACGCCAGCGCCGCCGTAACTGCCTGGCACACGAGCATCAACCAGCAATCGCACGTGCGACCAGTCGTTCGTGAGCCATGCGCGCTCCTGCACCGTGTCATCGAAGCGAATTGCTTTGATAACCGTCAGAAGCGCCAGTTCATCGGCATAAGCCACAGATTCATCGCCGCTCAACTGAACGCCGTCAAGACCGCAGGACCGTGCAATATCACGAATACGATCCACCGTCTCGTTCACGAAGACCCCGATCAGGGCGATTGCCCGTCCGCGATCGCTGGCGGCGACGCGCGCTGCGTCTGCGATGGACGCGGCATCCTCAAGGCTGATCTGACGACGTGAGGGAGCGAATACCAGCCCAAGCATATCGGCGCCCGCCTCAACCGCCGTCAGCGCGTGGTCACGCGTACGCACCCCGCAGATTTTGATCATCATGACACGCCCCCCATCGCGTCACGACGCCTCAGACGAGTCTTCAGCCGTCTCGACCTTCTTGCGCCGCCGGGTTGGGCGCGGCGCTTCTTCACCGGACGCGGCGACGGCGGCTTTACTGCGTGAGCGTCTCGGACGCGCTGCGGATGCGGTTTCATCCATCGCTGCACTCGTATTCGCTTCCGTGCGCGAAGCAGCGCGACGGCGACGCGGCTTCGGCTGATCCGCAACCGTCGTGTCCACCGATGCGCTTTCAGCGGACGACAGAGCCTCTGCCGCTTCAGGGGCGCTCGCCACAACCGGCGTCTCGTGAGAAACGCCTTCTATGGCCGCGTGTTTTTCCGCTGCAACCGCCGGAACCTCCGCATCGCCAATCGTTGCTTCAGCTGCGGCTGGCGCAGTCGCCAACATTTCCGGTTCAGCGACGGGCGACGTTGCTTCGGGAGTCATTCCTTCCGCAGTCGCCAGCGTTTCCGACTCAGCAGCAGGGGCGACTGTTTCGGACGTCGTTCCCTCCGGCGTTTCGGCAACCACATCCGCCGCCACTGACGCATCGGCGACAGGCGCTTCCGCAGCGCTCGTCTCAGGCGTCTCCGACGTTGTTGCGGGCGCTGACGCCTCGGATACGACGACGATCTCTGTTTCGACAGCGTACATCACGACCGAGGTCTCAGAAGCCGGTTCAGGCGCAGCCGCAGGCGCTTCTTCGGCTTGCGCCGAAGCGACTTCAGCGCTGGCGCCGCTGGCGCTTTCGGACGTCTCCGGCGACGCCAGGTGATACACCACGCGCGCGCCTTTACCGCTGCGGCGAAGAACGCCGGTATTGATCGCCTGCTTGATGAGCGACCGCAATTCTTCATTAGTGCGGAAGATGCTGGCGTTATTTCGCGCTTCTCGCAGCAGATCGTGGATCTGCGCGAACGACAGCGGACGACCCGCAGCCGTCACCACATCTCGCAGCATCTGCCATTCTGCGTCGGTGAACGGGCGCGTCTCCGCCGCCGGCGCCAGCGTTTCGCTCACTGGCGGTTCAGGCGCCTCAAATGACTCCGGCGGTTGGACCGGCGTATCGATAATGATCATCTGATCCGCCAGATCGGGCGCGTCCAGCACCGCTTCATCCGGCAGATCAGCGCCCGGCGCCGTCAGATCCGGCTCCTCTTCCAGATCGGGCAGCTCATCGAGCGCTGGCGAGGCGTTGTCGATCTGCATCTCGAATGACGCGAGCGCCTCCTGGCGTTCACGTTCGGCTTCCAGGCGATCAAGCAACTCCTCAAAGACAGCGTCGGCGGCGGCTGTTTCGCCGTTCACCGCGTCGTGCAACGCCTCAGCCACCAGTGCATCCGTCACGTCCTCGTGCAGCGCAAAATCCTGCGGTTGCGCCACGGGCGTCTCTGGCGCTGGCGTCGGGCGTGTCGCGCCGCCGCGCCGCCGACGGCGGCGGCGACTGGTCGACACGGGACGACCATCGATATGCGCATCAACGTGGATCGGCGTTTCAGGCGTGCTGACTGGCGGCTCTTCCTTGAGGTCCTGCGCGAACTGCGACAGTTTGTACGGATCCTCGCCAGGCAGAAACACTTCGACGATGGCGCCGCTGGTAAAGACCTGCACCTTGCCGCGCCGTTCAGCTTCAAGCGCAAAATCCTTAAACTTTGCGAACGGCTTGCCGGTTGAGTCGCGGTACTTGCTCTCTTTGAAGTCGCC
>JAUQOW010000072.1 GCA_030550675.1 Chloroflexota bacterium | reverse complement strand
GTCACCGTCCTGGCGTCGAGCGGACCCGTGGCGCTGATCGTCACCACGGGCGCGTCGAGGTCATTGGCGGCGGCGCCGGTGACGCTGGCTGTCGGCGGAATCTCAGTCTCAAATGTGCCATTGCCATCAGTATCGGCGCGCAGCGGTTCGATGCCCTGCGGGGTGATGCGGAGCTGGAGTGGTGTGCCAGGCGGAACACTGACATCAAGGAAACGCGTGGCGGCGTCGGCAGTGTCGCCAGCGCCTCGGCGCACCGTAATCAACATTGGCGCGTCGCTCGAGCGGAACGTAATCGTGTATGATTGGGTCGCCGGAAGCACTGCTACGTGCTGGAGATCAGTCATCGGAGTATACATAACGTCCGGCACACGTGCAGTGAGCGTTCCGCTAATTGTATCGGTCGTATTGCCCAGGGCATCGGCGATGGTGATACGGCCCAAGCCAAGGATGTCAAGATAGTAGGCTGACGCAGGCGTTACTGCCGTCGTCGCACTGGTAGACGCAAGGGCCGACGTCGTTGATCCGCGTAACGCATTGATGACCTGGTTGATGACATACGCATTCTTGGCAAGATCAGTGTGTTCAACGCTGCCGGAGCCAAGCGCTGGAGTGACCGGTATGATGACTGATCCCGGTGCATTCAGATCAGTGGAGTTGGCTGCGCATTCGTCGGGATTGGTTGCGTTGAGTCTACACCGACGCGCATTTACCGCCGGAACCGTACCATCACCCCAGGTCCAGTCAACATCCCAGCCGGGAAATCGCAAACAGATGAATTGAGCAGTTGTCTGGTTGACGCATCCTATCCCCCATATTGCGCGGAGGGATCGCGGTGTGTCGTGCCTGTCGCTGCGACCATACACATGGATATACTGAACGCCGCTCTGGTCATCACGCCAATCGTCTTGTTGCACGGTATGAAACCGCTGGTTGGCTGAACCGGGGTTGCTGAGGAGATAGTGCGAATCCAGCCAGGCGACGTACTGGTCGTAGGTGAACGCCTCTGTATCGTTTGGAGGCCACCAACTATTGAGGTTTCGTCCATCCTCTCGTAATGGGCGTTCTCCGAGTATATCAATCGACGCGCGGCTGGACAACAGTTGATGTACACTTGGGAATGTCTCCGCTAAAAGTTTGAGCGTCACGATGCCAGGAACCTGAGAGATAGGCTTCGTTATATCCATCTCAAAGAGCGCATTAATCTTTGGGTCGAACCATCCCGTCTCCATGACTACCAGCGCTTTTGGTGCGCCGAGCCAGGGTGCAGCGATCGTTACAAGTTTTCGCACATGGTGATGGTTGGGGTGATCGGTAATGTACTTACGCGCGATCAGCCCGCCCATGCTGTGGGTGAGAATGTTGACATCCACCGGACCGTGAATGCGCCGGATACAGGCGACCAGTTGAGCGAGATCGTGAGCCTGTGCGGCATTATCCTGACGCCAGTCATATGCGAACACAAACAGCGTTACATCGGTGCGGCGTTCGGCCTCAGCGCGCTCGCAACGCGCGAGCGGCGTAAGGAGGTCGCTGCCATCGCCGCGATACTCGACGAGACCGAGTCCGCCCCGGTTTGCTGGACGAGTCAGTTCCTCAAGCAACGGATGGTAAACATCGTCAATGCCGCCGGGTAATCCCGCTATTTGCCGGATTGCATCAGTGGCAACCACTACTGTTTCAGGCATCGCAAGCAGTTGCTTGCTTGGCAGCGTTCGACACATTGCTCGCGGAAGACCAGGCCAGATATTACACAAACCCAAGTCAAGATAGCTCCCCATAATGCCGGGGATGAAAATAAGCGGAGGGAGGTGTCCAGTGAAGTTCAGACCTGTGACGGACTGATTGGAAACGGCAACTCGCAAGGTATCTTTGAAATTATAGTCAGGGTGTGAGGCGGTGAGCCAGTACTCGCCTGATGCCACACCTTGAATGGTATAGTTGCCATTGGCGCTGCTGGTCGCTTGTCGACCAGTATCGGTACGAATAGTCGCTCCGCTGATTGGATAGCCATTGGAGTCAGTAACTCGTCCTGAAATAGCGTATGTCCCGTCACCAGCATCCGGTATCGGTATCCGATGTGCTCCTCGGTTGCCTTCCCTCGGATGCCAGCACACGCCAGTGCCCAGCGAGTTAATGACGCACGTGCGGGTATTTATGGGGTTCTCTGCTTCCGATGACGCCACAAAGACGATATTGCTGCCAAGATCATCCAGACGGTACGCCTGTGGGTCTCTTCCTTCTCCGCCTCCCCAGCAGAAAACCGTGTTCACTCGCGACAGGGCGCAAGTGGTTCCCGATCCTGCCGTCACACTGGCGATGGGGCTGGTTAGTCCTTGCACTGCGACCGGCGTCGTCTGTATGAAAACAGGCCATCCATTGCCCAATTGCCCTTCCATGCCTGTTCCCCAACAAGACACGGCGCCAGATGTCATGACGGCACAGGTATGCCCGCTGACTGAGGCGCGATCATCGCCGCTGGCTGCGATGCCTGCGACACCGCTGCTCAACCCGCGCACCAAACCCGGTGTGCTCCGCTGGTTTGTCGTGCCATCTCCGAGCTCGCCGAATCGATTTTCTCCCCAGCAGTACGCCGCACCGGCGGCAGTGACGGCGCATGTATGAGACTGCCCGGCAGCAATCTGCCGAACATTGCTCAGGTTTCGGACGAGCACCGGAGTGCGTCGGGTCGTTGTCGTGCCATCACCAATCTGACCTGCCCGGTTCAGTCCCCAGCAGTAGGCGCTGCCAGCGGCGGTGACGGCGCATGTGTGCCATCCGCCAGCTTCAATTGCAGTAACATTACTCAGTCCACTGACAGGAACCAGGGTCAATCGATTAGCAGTGCTGTTGTCACCTAGCTGCCCATTATCATTGAGACCCCAACACACAACCTGTCCAGTATCCCTCAGTGCGCATGTGTGCCACAGACCTGCGCTGATCGCTCTCACCCCGCTGCTGAGTCCGTTGACCTGAACGGGCGTTGCAGAGTCGGTACGTGTGCCATTGCCGAGCTGGCCGGATGAGTTTCTTCCCCAGCAATAGACTGCGCCAGTGTGCGTAAGAGCGCAGTAATGGCCGTCACCCACAGCCATCTGGGTATATCTCGTCGCCTGCGGCGCCGCATCGCCCTGCGGCGCCGGTTCATCGATCTCCGTTGCTGCCGGTGCGGGCGCCGCCGCTGCCAGCGGCGCGCTGACGGGCAGCGCGGAGGGCGCGGCGAACGAGGCGAGCATGAGAACGATCAGCAGCATGGCGGAGCACACGGCGGAACGACGCATGGCAAACCTCCTCTCGCAGGTTATACCCTGTTCGCGCTACCGGACGACCAACGGCGCGTAGACCCGAAATGGCAGGCTTCGATCCTACGGGCGGTACTGCACGAAATCGCTTGTAGAGCGATCAACCAGATGTTGCACATATCGCACGTGTGGACAGTCCTGCGGTTGGCGGTGGCTGAACCTGTCGAAGCCACCGCCAACCGCTCGACAGACGGCATGTGTCCAGGTTCAGGTTGATCACGCTATCAATGCCCATCCAAATAACCCGGCAGCCAATCAGTCCACAGGTGACATCGTCATACCCGGACTGACAGGATTCGCCGACATCTATCAGGTGGAAGTGAGCGCAAGGACGCCCCTATTAAAGCGCCTTTGCGCGGGTCTGTCACCCCGTAAACCCCGTATCGCAGATGACAATTCTGTCATTCGTCAGCGCGGGCTCACGGGGCGCCAGGGGACCGGGTTGCTGTCGAGTTCGCGGGGGGCGCTGCCGTGCATAGAACGCAGCGTGGATGCCATCGGGGGTTGCGATGTGGTCGCTGCCGTCGCCGCCTGTCCGTTGACCCCTGCGAGGCGTGTGATCTCTGGCTCTTCGCCGTGAGGTTATCAGAGGGCATCCCGGCGCAGCGGGCGAATAAGGATTAACACATGAATCCGGCATACCTGCGCGCCGGGTCGCGTGTCCTTTGAGCCGCGAGCTAAAGCCCTTGCTCAATACATTGAAGCCCCTTCGGGGCTTGCGTGATCGCAGTCAAGACTTCAGCCTATAGTGCGTTTCAGCGGTCTGGCGCGGCGCCCGGCGCGCGCACCAGCCCCGAAGGGGCTTTCATGTTCTCAGCGAGGGCTTCAGCCCGCAGCGATACTGGCGCGCCCGGGCGATATCTACGCCTTCGCTCAGCCTCTTCCGCGCGGGATGGCGTTCCCGGCGTTCGTCAAAGCATTCGTGCATATAGTCGTTGCAGGCATCAGGACGCCCCAACTCCCCCTTCTCCCCTTGTGGGAGAAGGGGGCAGGGGGGATGAGGGGAAAAAGGGTGTCAGAATGCACAAAACGCCTTCTGCGCCTGAAAAAACTCTACCCCTGAGAGGGCGCCCACAGGGGGGCGCTCCTACCTGCCGATTCCATCGGGCGCCCACAGGGGGGCGCCCCTACCTGCCGATTCCATCGGGCGCCCACAGGGGGGCGCTCCTACCTGCCGATTCCATCGGGCGCCCACAGGGGGGCGCCCCTACGATGCCAATCCTGCGGATGGGCGTCCACCAGGGGCGCCCCTACCTGCCGATTCCATCGGGCACCCACAGGGGGGCGCCCCTACGTCCCGCACCCCTGAGAGGGCGCCCACAGGGGGGCGCCCCTACGCTGGCGATGACGTGTTTGGGCGCGCATACGGGGGGCACTTACGTTGGTGATATCCGTCGGGCGCATACGATGCACGCGCCCTGACCTTACGAGTGGAGATTTTTGTGGCAAGCCCTCACGTCGCATCGCCCGTTGCAGGCATCAGGACGCCCCAACTCCCCCTTCTCCCCTTGTGGGAGAAGGGGGCAGGGGGGATGAGGGGAAAAAGGGTGTCAGAATGCGCAAAACGCCTTCTGCGCCTGAAAAAACTCTACCCCTGAGAGGGCGCCCACAGGGGGGCGCTCCTACGTCCCGCACCCCGGTGAGGGCGCCCACAGGGGGGCGCTCCTACGTCCCGCACCCCGGTGAGGGCGCCCACAGGGGGGCGCCCCTACGCTGGCGACTCGACGTGCAACGTGCAACATTCAACGTGCAACCTGCAACGTCCTTGCCTTCCGTTAACCTCTCACGCACCCCACGGCTGCGCGCTGTGGCGCGCGGCATAACGATGGTTGATCAGCATGCCGATGATCCCGCCCGCCACCAGCAGCAGGCTGACGACCTGCGCCACCCGCAGCGATCCCTCGCACGCGCCGCCGATCCCGCTCAGGCACAGGCTGTCGGTGCGGAACCCCTCGATCCAGAAGCGCCCCGCTCCATACCAGATCGCATAAAGCAACGCAATATCGAGCGGGCGCAGCCAGTCGCGCAGCCGGCGCTCCAGCCAGAGCAGGACGCCAAACCCGATCAGGTTCCATGCCGACTCATACAGGAAGGTGGCGTGAAACAGCGTATCGGGCGGGAACTGCTGCATGTCGCGGTACGGACCGATGCGGTGCTCTTCGTCGATCAGCACCCCGAACCCCAGGCTGGTGGGACGGCCATACGCCTCCTGGTTCATAAAATTGCCCCAGCGCCCGATTGCCTGTGCCAGCAGAAACGGCGGCATGGCGATGTCGAGAAAGATGCGCAGCGGCAGGTGATGCCAGCGTGTGTAGAGCGCGGCGGCGATCAGCGCCCCGATCAGCGCCCCGTGAATTGCCAGCCCGCCGGTCGCCGGGTTGATGATCTCCAGCCACGAGGCGCCAGCAAAGCGGGGCCACTCGAACAGCACATAGTACGCGCGTGCGCCGACAATGCCGAAGATCATGCCAACCAGCAGCAGGTTCCAGATATGCTCCGGGTCGTACCCGCGCCGCTGCGCGCGCTTCGCTGCAATCCATCCCGCCAGCAGCGCGCCGCTGACAATAATGACGCCATACCAGCGCACGACGATGGGAATGCCGAACAAAGAGGCGTTGATAAGAAATGGATCGTCGGGCGGATAGAGTCCCATAGACGCGCTCCTCAGTAGAATAGCGGATATTGTAGCCCGCAGCGGCATCGGTGTCAAAGAAGCAGTCAGATAAAGAAAACACTGGTATCGATCACTGCGCCGTGCTACAATTCTTTCGCTATGAACCATCGCTCGCTGTCGCTCAATCAGATTGCACTGATCGCCATCGTTGCCTGTGTGACCCTGATCATCTTCAATCAACCGCAGTCGCTGACGCTGTCGCGCTGGAACCAGGGCGCTCAGACGACGCCAGCGATCGTCGGGGTCGCTGTTCCTGTGGCTGACTCGTCGTTGCTGACTGTTACTGCGAGTGATGGACTCTACGCCGCAGAGCGCGCCCAACTCGATGAAGAGTCGCGTCGCGCCTGCGAGTATGTCGCCGCGCGCTTCGGCGGCTCGCTGAACGCGCCGCTGACCGCAGCATTTGTTTACGATGCGGGATGTGCGTTGAGCGGCGTCGCTTACACCGACATCCGCAGCATCCGGGTCTTTACGTGCAACAGTATCGGGCGCGAGCGGGCAGTCGCTATTCTGGCGCACGAGTATGCGCACCAGTTGCAACAGGACCGGTATGGACCGCGCCACCTCAGCGCCGATCTCATCCTTTCTGAAGGGCTGGCGACGTGGGCTGCCGGAAAATACTGGCTTGGCGGTCATCCCGATTTCCGCAGCTACGTCCGCGCGCAGCGCGCCAGCGGCGTGCTCTACCCGCTCGCCACGCATTATGCCGGGCGCGGAGTCGCGGTCATGAATGCGCTCTACTATCAGTGGGCCAGTTTTGTTGAATTCCTTATTGACCAGTATGGGCGCGAACGCCTCGATGCCCTGTACATCACCGGCAGCAGCGCCCCGGGTTCGGCGAATTATCAGGCAATCTACGGGAAGGACCTGGCAACGCTGGAACAGGAGTGGCTCGCGTGGCTGGAAAATGACCGTTGAACCTTGCAGGTTGTACGTTGAACGTGGGAAGGCGGGGGAGTGCGAAGGTGGCAGGTGGGAAGATGGCAGGTGGGAAGGTGGCAGGTGGGAAGGTGCAAAAGTGGAAAGGTGGCAGGTGGGAAGATGGCAGGTGCGAAGGTGGAAGGTGCAAAAGTGGGAGGGTAGAAGGTGCGAAGGTGGCAGGTGCGAAGGTGGAAGGTGCAAAAGTGGGAGGGTAGAAGGTGCGAAGGTGGCAGGTGCGAAGGTGGAAGGCTGGTCCCTAACCCTTAACCTCTAACCCCTAATCCCTAACCCCTAACCCCTAACCCTATGCGCTCCAGAAACAGTACAACGCCAGAAACGCCCGTTCATCGAGGAAGACGTGCAGGGTGTCTCCGCTTCCTCTGGCGCCTGGCGCTGGCATTCGTCAAACTGACGATTGTGGGCGTCATTCTGGCAGCGACCGCGATCATCATCGTGTATCGCCACTATAGCCGCGATCTCCCCGATCCGGCGCAGATCGGACGGCGCCGTCCGGTGGAGACCGGTTACATTTATGCGCGTGATGGAACCGTGCTCTATGAACTGGTCGATCCTCTGAGCGGCAGGCGCACTGTTGTGCCCTTCGAGCGTATCCCCCGCGTTCTGATCGATGCCACAGTCGCGGTTGAGGACGCTGGCTTCTGGGAGAACCCCGGCATCGATCTGCGGGGTATCCTGCGCGCGTTGATCCTCAACTATCAGGCGGGCGACGTCGTCAGCGGCGGCTCGACGATCACCCAACAGTTGGTGCGTAACGTGCTGCTGTCCCCCGAAGAGCGCAATGCTCTCTCCCTTGATCGCAAACTGCGCGAAGCCATTCTGGCGATTGAGGTGTCGCGGCGCTACAGCAAAGAGCAGATTCTTGGCATTTATCTTAACGAAGTCTACTACGGCAATCGGGCATACGGCGTTGAGGCGGCGGCGCAGGCGTACTTCGGCAAGCACGTGTGGGAATTGTCGCCAGGGGAAGCCACGCTGCTCGCCGGTCTGCCCCAATCGCCGACGACGCTTAACCCGCTGCGCAACCTGGAGGGCGCGAAGCAACGACAGCGCACCACCCTCGATCTGATGGTCAAACACGGTTATCTGACCGAAACGCAGGCGCAGGCGATCTTCGACGAGCCGCTTCGATTCGCATCCGCCGAAACCGTCATCAACGCGCCGCACTTTGTGTTCTATGTCCTCCAGTTGCTCGAAGAGCGGTACGGACCGGACGCGCTCTACCGCGGCGGGTTGCGGGTCATAACCACCCTCGATCCGATGTGGCAGGCGGAAGCCGAGCGGATTGCCCGGCAATGGATTCGTGAAGGGGGACCTGGATACGCGCCGCTGCGCGAGCGCGGCGCCACGAATGCCGGGGTTGTGATGCTCACCCCCGACGCGCAGATCATCGCCATGGTCGGCAGCATCGACTACAACGACCCAACGATTGATGGGCAGGTCAACGTCACCCTGGCGCCGCGCCAGCCAGGCTCGGCGCTCAAGCCAATCGTCTACGCCGCTGCCCTGCAGCGCGGCTGGACGCCTGCAACCATTATCTGGGATACGCCGGTGACCTATCCGGCTGGCGATGGAACTGTCTACGCTCCGCGCAACTACGACAATGCCTTCCACGGTCCGCAGCGGCTGCGTATGGCGCTGGCGAACTCGCTCAACATTCCAGCGGTCCGCACCCTCGAATATGTCGGCATTGAGGAGTTTGTCTCGCTTGCCCATCGGATGGGCATTACCACGCTGAACGACCCGCAGCGTTATGGGCTGCCGCTGGCGCTCGGCGCTGGCGAAGTGCGTCTGCTTGACCTGACGGCGGTCTACAACACGTTCCGCAATGGCGGTCGCTACCGTCCGCCAGTCGCCATTCTGAAGGTCACCAATGCGCGCGGTGAAACGCTCGAAATCGCCGGCAACAATCCTGGTCGCCAGACGCTCGGCGATCAGGGTGAGCAGATCGCCTACCTGATTACCGACATCCTTAGCGACAATGCGGCGCGGCGTTCCATGTTCGGGCGCAACAATGTGATGGAACTCTCCAATGGACGACCGGCTGCGGTCAAGACCGGCACCAGCAACGAGTGGCGCGACTCCTGGACGGTCGGCTACACACCTGACATCACGGTTGGCGTCTGGGTTGGCAACAACGACAACTCGCCCATGCAGGAAGTCGCTGGATCGAATGGCGCTGGCGTCATCTGGCGCGCAATTATGGAGCGGTATCACGAAGGGCGCCCCATCCTGACCTTTGAGCCGCCAGACGGTCTCCGGGAAGTCATCATCTGCGCCGACACCGGCGCACTCGCTGGCGACCATTGTCCTCGGCGAATCAAGGAGCGCTTCGTGGCAGGAACCGAACCGCGCACCAGCGACGTCACCCTCCTGACCGTCGGCGTGTCCGACGATGGGAAGTGCCTGGCGGCGTCATACACGCCGCCAGAGCGCGTTCGCCAGGTGACCTTCGTCGTGTATCCGCCGGCGTTTCGCGCATGGGCGGAGGCGAACGGCATCCCGCAGCCGCCGCAGCAGTACTGCCCGCCGCCTGAAGCCAGCACGGGACGGGAAGGTGGCGGCGTCGCGCAGATCACGCAGCCCATCACCAATACGACCATAGGCGGTCCGCTGGTATATGTGCGCGGCGCGGCGCTCGGCGTCTATGCGCTCGACGTCGCGCCCGGACGAGACCCCGACGCAGGTTGGCGCACCATCGCGCGCGGCGAAGCGATCCGCGACGGCATTCTGGGCATCTGGCAGACGGGGGAGTATGCAGCGGGGGAGTACACGCTCCGCCTGCGAGTGACGACCGGCGAGGGCATTCTGATCGAGCAGCGGGTCTGGGTGCGGCTTGAACCGGTGAGGGTAGACAACGTGGCGGGCAGTAACGAATAGGCGTCAGCGAATAAGCGAATGCGTCAACGAATAAGCGAATGGCGGCAGATTATTCGTTTATTCGCCCCTTCATTCGTTTATTCGTCGACATCCTCCCTTCGTTGACATCTTTCAATTCGTCGCTTGCACCCACGAAACGGTGTCGGTGCGAATTGTCGGGATAAACGCTCAAGACGACCGATTCTGCGCGATACAGTTCTGGTCCCCCCAGATCTCGACACGATTCTTGCCTTTGCGCTTTGCTTGCAGCAGCGCCTGATCCGCCTGTTCGATCAATATCTCGACATTTGGCATAGTGAAGGGATCTGCAAAGATGGCAATGCCAAAACTGGCTGTCACCTGAACGACATCCTGATTCGCAACAACGACGGTCTGCGCCAGCATCAGGCGCACACGCTCGACAACCCGCGCCGCGCCTTTGTCATCGGTCTCCGGCAACAGGGCGATGATCTCTTCGCCGCCGTAGCGCGCCAGCAAATCGCCCGCGCGCAATTCACGGCGAAACACGCTGCTGACTGCCTGCAACACCCGGTCGCCAATCGGATGACCGTGAACATCGTTGATCCGTTTGAAGTCGTCAAGGTCGGCGATGATCACTGCCAGCGGGCGCCGATGCCGTTGTGCGCGCTCGAATTCGCGCCGCGCTGCAACAGCGAAGTACCGCCGATTGTAGATGCTCGTCAATGGGTCCGTAATCGCCAGTTGCTGCACTTCGGCAAACAATCGCGCATTCTTAATGGCGATTGTCGCTTGCTGCGCAAACATGCTGAGCAGGCGAATGTCATCACTGGTGAATGTTCGTTTCAAATCGCTGTCGCCGGCGCTCATCGCCCCGATCAGTTCATCGCCCGCCAGGAGCGGCACAGCCAGAACATTGGCGGTCGATTCTGCTTCGCACTGCGGGGATCGCTCATCCCATGATCGGTAATCGTATACGACGACTGGCTGACGTTGCAGCGCCGCCTGTCCCATAGCGCCCTCTCCCAGCGCCAGACGCACACCGGCGTAGTCGTAGTCCATATTGACGCTCAGTTGGACAAGCAGATCGTTGCGTTGCGCGTCGTAGAGCGACAGCGCGCCGTGTTCCGCCCGGATCAGAAAGAGCATTCGCTCGACGATCGCTCTCAACACATCATCGAGGTTCAGATTTCCGGTAATGTCCCTCATGATGCTATAGAGCGCATCAAGTTGCTGTGCGTGTCGCCGCAGTTGTTCATAGAGGCGGGCGCGCTCGATAGCGACGTTGATATGCTCTGCCAGTTCGATCGTGATACGCAGATCGTCTTCGGTGAGCGCAGCGCCATGCCGGCTCTCAATGTTAAGTGCGCCGATGACCTCTCCTTTATCGCGGAGCGGCACACATACCTCTGATACAACACCGTCAATCGCGCCAAGAAAATCAGGATCGGCGCTCACATCAGCAACCAGCGTCGGACGTTCGCTCAGGATCGTGCGACTCATAACGCCGACCCCCATCGGGATGCGTTCGTAAATGAACGGATAGCCGACCTGATGTTGCAGCACCAGTTCATTCTGTTCACGCAGGTAAACGCACACCTGAGTGTATCCAAAGTTGGCGGCGATCGATTCGACAACTGTGCGAAAGATGGCAGAGAGATCAGTTTCACGCGCCAGCGCCGCGCGCACCTGCTCCAGCAAGCGCAACTCCTGCGCCTGCTTTTGCGTGATGGTATGCAAATCGCTCAGACGTTGCGTTGCGATCCGTAATTCCGCTTCGATACGTCGTCGCTCCGCCAGTTCTTCCTGCGCGACAGTATAGAGCTGCGCGTTGTCAATGGCTATTGCAGCCAGGTCAGCGAAGCGAGCCAGCAGCGCAGCGATTGAACGAAAATCAACCGCATCCGGAGCGTCATAAGCAACCCCCAAAACCCCGATGACTGCGGCGTTGACCTTGAGCGGCGCGGCGATGACAGCGCCAAAATCGGTCATTTCCAACCGTTCGATGCGTCCCTCCCATGCCCGGTAGTTTTCCACCATCATCGGTTCGCCAGACTGCCAGACCCGTCCAGAGACCCCTTCTCCGGGCGCAATTTCACATCCTCGATTCAGCGCAAACCCTCCGATAGCCACCTTCATTTCCATCACGTCGGCATCCGACCTGCGCAGGTAAAGATAACCGTGTTCTGTGCCCGCCAGACGCGCAGCATGTTCTACAATCGCCCCCAGCACGTCGTCGAGATCAAGACGGTTCATGATTGCCAGAACTGTCTGATGAAAAGCGGCGAAATCGGCTTCGTCCTCCAACATGACGCCGCGTTGTGCGGGGGAATTCGCATGAGCGTCCGCCAATCGCTGCTCAAGCTCCCGTATGCGCGCTCTCAGAGCTTCGTTCTCAGACTGAAGGGCTTCGGCTTCGTTCATAGCATGAGGGGCAATTGGTCGGAGAGCGAGGTTGTCGGCAGGGTGATTTATTGTGCATTTCCTAACTTGATTGTACCAGATCAGGGCGGCGGATTCATTACCAGATGACGACAGTCTCAGAATCTCCACAATTGTTAACGTGTCACGTCTCTTCTTTTCCTCTCTTTGAGACGCGGGAGATCATCGCATGCTCACACGTGTAGCGTGTTCAGGCGCGCCTTCGTGTTGCATCGCTCGCTTCAGGCATCAGAATGCCCTGACTCCCCCTTCTCCCCTTGTGGGAGAAGGGGGTTGGGGGGGATGAGGGCAAAAACAGGCAGCCCGACGCCCCAACTCTCCCTTCTCTCCCTGTGGGAGAGGGGGGCAGGGGGGAAGAGGGGAAAAAGGCGTCGGAACGTGAAAAACACCCCTCGCACCCCAACACTCTACCCTTATGAGGCGGGGGGATGAGGGGAAAAAAGACGTCAGGACGCGGAAAACACCCCTCGCAGATGGCGCGCCCGCAGCGCTTCTCGCGCAGATCATTGACAACTCCGCGCTCTATCCGTACCATGCTCATTACACTGACGCCTCATCCGCATGCGCTCCGGCGCTCATTGGAATACGATGATGAGCGATCCCATCATTCTCTACAACGGTCCTGTCTATACGCTCAACCCGGCTCAACCGCGCGCGCAGGCGGTCGCCATACGCGACGGACGCATCGTTGCTGTCGGCAGCGAGGGCAAGGTCCGCGCTGCGGTCACCGGTCGCGCCGAAGGGATCAATCTCAACGGTCGCGCTCTCATCCCGGCGTTGATCGATGCCCATGTTCACCTGATTGCGCATGCGCTGGCGCGTCGCCACGTCCGGCTCGACGATGCAGCGACGCTCGATGATGCGTTGCAGCGGATCGGCGCAGCGGCGGAACGCCTTCCCGATGGCGCCTGGGTGCGGGGGCGCGGTTGGGATCATTCTCGCTGGGGGCGCTGGCCCACCGCCGTCGATCTCGATGCCGTTGTCGGCGATCGACCGGCGTACTTCTCGCGCAAGGACGGGCATTCCGCGTGGGTCAGCAGCGCCGCGCTCCGTCTGGCGGGCATTACCGCCGAGACGCCCGATCCGGTCGGCGGCGCCATCCAGCGGGAACGCGGCGAGCCGACCGGCATCCTGCTGGAAACCGCCGTCGATCTGGTGCAGCGCCATATTCCCGAACCAGGGCAAGAGGAACGGCTGGCAGCCGTGCGCGAGGCGATCGCAGAAGCGCATTCCTATGGCATGGTCGGGATGCATCTCCCCGCCAGCATGACCCCCGGCGATGGCCGGATGACGCTCGATGACCTGCAAACGCTGCGTGAGCGCGGCCACCTCCAGCTCCGCTGCCTGGTCTATCTCGGTCTCGATGGTCTTGATGCGGCGCTGGCATTGGGACTGCACAGCGGCCTCGGCGATCGCTGGCTTCGCCTGGGCGGCGTCAAGATGTTTGCGGACGGGTCGCTCGGCTCGCAAACCGCAGAGATGCTGGCGCCTTACGAGGGAAGCAGCAACCGCGGGATTGCTGTGCTGTCGCCCGAGGAGCTGCGCAGCGCCGTGCGCCGCGCGATCCACGGCGGGCTGGCGGTGATGGTGCACGCTATCGGCGATGCCGCCAACCGCCGGGTGCTCGACGCTATCGAAGCGGCGCTGCCCGGCGCACCGTCGCTCCTCATTCCTAACCGTATTGAACACTGCCAGATACTGCACCCGGACGATCTGCCTCGCTTCGCGCGCCTTGGCGTCATCGCCTCGATGCAACCGATCCACTGCACCGCCGACATGGACATGGCGGAAGTACTGTGGGGAAAGCGCTGCGCCAACGCCTACGCCTGGCGCTCGCTCCTCAATGCAGGCGCAACACTCGCCTTTGGCTCCGATGCGCCGGTTGAGCCGCTCAACCCCTGGCTCAGCGTCCATGCCGCAGTGACCCGCCAGCGACCGGATGGCACGCCAGCGGGCGGGTGGCATCCTGAACAGCGCCTGACGGTCGAAGAAGCGTTGCGCGGCTTTTGCCACGGATGCGCGGTTGCGGCTGGCGCCGCCAGTGAACAGGGCATGATCGCGCCCGGCATGCTCGCCGACCTCGCTATTCTATCCGCTGATCCGTTCAAGATTGATCCATCGGCGTTACATACGATCTGCGCAGAGATGACCATTCTCGAAGGCAACGTCGTCTGGGAACGGTAACGCCCGTTGCGGAGTCGTCGAAGGGCACGTCTATGAATGCCGATATCCTGCACCAGGCAATCGCAGCAGCGCGCGATGGTCGCCGTGACGATGCGCGCGCGCTGTTGATGCGCGTGCTGGAAGCCGATCCGCGCAACGAACGCGCCTGGCTCTGGCTGTCGGGGGTCGTTGATGATCCCAACGATGTGAAAATCTGCCTGGAAAACGTGCTGGCGCTGAACCCTTCCAATGCGCGCGCCCGCCAGGGATTGGAATGGCTGCACGCGCGCGTTGGTCTGCCGTTGCCGCCGCCGTCTCCAATACAATCTGGCGGCGGCACCGAACGCGAGATCGATGCCAGCGCCTTCTCGCTTACCCGCCTGCGCGCATATCAGGCGACGCTGGCGGATGTCGCAGCGTCGCCAGCGTCAAGTGCAACGATCCGGTCCTCTCCATCGCCCGCGCCCGCGCCCGCCCGTCCGAGCGTTCAGTCGCCGCCCGCGCCCGCATCAGCGCATGCCGCCGTCCAGAGCGGCAAACCTGCTGCTAATCGCTCGCCGACGACAACCTCCTCGCGTCTGACATCCATCGAAACGGACGACGCCACGATCCCCTGCCCCTACTGCGGCGCGCCGACTGTTGAAGTGCAGCGCCGCTGCACGCAGTGCAACGGCAACCTGCTCGTTCGGGTCGCTCCATCGGATGAACGATCGCCGATTGTTCAGGCGCTGGTCTGGCTGTGGCGCGGCGGCGCAATTGCAACAGTGCTGATTGCGCTGATCTTTCCGGTTTTGGGGGTGTTCCTCTACCAGGAAAACCCGGCGCGCGGCTTTTCAATCGGCATCCTGATCCCTGCCGTCATTCTCGCAGCAGTCGGAATGATTGGCTTTTCGGTCGCTCAACACCTGGCGCAACGCGCCGTCTTGGCGCTATATCTGGCATCGGGATTGACGGTTGCCGGGTTGATCGCCGCGCTTGCCCCGGCTGCTCGTCCTGATACGCTTACCGACCTCCTTAGCCGGTTGACCGGCGCGACGCCTCTTCCCTCCGGCTGGCTGGCGCTGCTGCAATCCGGCGGCAGGCTCGTTGCCATCGGCGCACTGCTGGCGCATATCACCGCACTCGCGCTCATCGTTATCGGGTACAACGATATCGTCGGCAAACTTGAGCGGTTTCGCCATATCGTGAAGCCTTCCGATCACGTGACACACTACAACAATGGCGTTGCGCTTAAGAACCGCGGGATGTGGTTCGCTGCATCGCTCGAATGGGAATGGGCGGTCAAAAAAGCGCCCTATGACGCAACCTATTTGCGCGCTCTGGGTCTGGCGTATGCCCGGCTAAAACAGTTCGATAAGGCGCGCACGATGATCGACCGGGCGCTGCAGGCGGCGCCGAATCAACCCGGTCTGGCGGAGGATCGGGCGCTGATCGAACGCCTGGCAGCGCAGAACGAACGATAGGAGAAACTGGACGCATGCCTGGAAATACCTTCGGACAGGTCTTTCGACTGACTACCTGGGGCGAATCGCACGGACCGGCGGTTGGGTGCGTGGTCGATGGATGCCCGGCAGGTCTTGAGATTTCGGAAGAGGACATTCAGCGTGAACTGGATCGCCGTCGGGTCGGGCAGAGCCGGGTGACCTCCGCGCGCCAGGAAGCCGACCGGGTGCAGATTTTGTCGGGCGTGTTCGAGGGACGCTCAACCGGCGCGCCCATCAGTATGCTGGTGTTCAACACTGATGCGAAGCCGGGGCACTATGAGAACATCAAAGATCTCTATCGCCCCGGTCATGCCGATTACACCTGGGACGCCAAATATGGCTTCCGCGACTGGCGCGGCGGCGGGCGCAGCAGCGCGCGCGAGACGATCGGGCGCGTTGCAGGAGGCGCGATTGCTAAACGCCTCCTTGCCCGGTACGGCATCTCGGTGATTGCCTGGACGGCGCAACTCGGCGATCTGAAAGCTGAGGTGATCGACGAGAGCGAAATCGAGCGCAATATCATGCGCTGCCCCGACGCGCGCGTGGCGGCGCTGATGGTCGAGCGCGTCGAACAGGCGCGCCGCAGTCTCGACTCGCTCGGCGGCGTGGTCGAAGTGCGGGCGCGCGGCGTGCCTCCCGGTCTCGGCGAACCGGTCTTCGACAAACTCCAGGCGGATATCGGCAAGGCGATGTTCAGCATCCCCGCGATCAAGGGCGTCGAGTTCGGCGAAGGGTTCGGCGTGGCGCATATGACCGGCTCTACGCACAATGACCCCTTCATCCGCCGCGCCGACGGCACGATTGGAACCGAGTCCAATCACCACGGCGGCATCCTTGGCGGGATCAGCACTGGCGAGGAGATCGTGCTGCGCATCGCTGCCAAACCGCCAGCTTCAATCGCCCGCCCGCAGCGCACCGTGGATCGTGAGGGGAATCCGACGGAGATCGAAATCCACGGGCGCCACGATCCGACGGTGCTCCCGCGACTGGTTCCGATTGCTGAGGCGATGCTGGCGCTGGTGCTCGCCGACCATCTGCTGCGTCAGCGTCTGGCACGGATAGATAGATGGTGAAGAAGAGACGGGTGATAGCCTATGACTGAGCGCCCTGTCCGCGAAGGCGACCTGCTCTGGTCGCCGTCCCCGGAAATGATGCGCGCCAGTCGCATGCAGCAGTATATCGACTGGCTGGCGCGCACGCGCGGGCTGACGTTCGATGATTACCACGCCCTCTGGCAGTGGTCGGTCACCGACCTGTCCGCGTTCTGGCAATCGATCTGGGACTTCTTCGACGTTCGGGCGACCACGCCGCCGCAGGCGGCGCTCGCCGATGCGCGTATGCCCGGCGCGGTCTGGTTCCCTGGCGCAACCCTCAACTATGCAGCGCACGCCTTCCGCTACGCCGAAGCGGAGCGTCCCGCGATCATCTTCCAGTCCGAAGGCGGGTCGCCGCAGACGATGACGTGGGCGGAGGTGCAGCGTCAGGTTGCCGCCGTCGCCGCCGGGCTGCGGGCGCTTGGCGTGCGTCGGGGCGACCGGGTGGCGGCGGTGTTGCCCAATGCGCCGCAGGCGGTGATCGCCTTCCTCGCCTGCGCCTCGCTCGGCGCCATCTGGTCGAGTTGCTCCCCCGAAATGGGGGTTGCCAGCGTCGCCGACCGCTTCCGGCAGATTGAGCCGCGGGTGCTGATTGCCGTCGATGGGTACCGCTATGGCGGGCGCGCCTTCGACCGTCGCGCCGCGCTCACCGAACTGCGCGCCGCGTTGCCTGGCGTTGAGCAGGTCGTGCTGGTTCCTTCCCTCGATCTCGATGCGCGCATGGAAGGGACCGTTCCATGGGATGAACTGGTGAACCACGACGCGGCGCTTCAGTTTGAACCGGTTCCCTTCGATCATCCGCTCTGGATCCTCTATTCATCCGGCACGACCGGTCTGCCGAAGCCGATTGTGCAGGGGCACGGCGGCATCCTGCTCGAACACCTGAAATCGCTCGCGCTGCACCTCGACCTGCGACCGCAGGATCGCTTCTTCTGGTTCACCACCACCGGCTGGATGATGTGGAACTTCCTGGTCAGCGGTCTGCTGGTCGGCAGCACCCTGCTGCTGTACGACGGCAGCCCCTCCTGGCCCGACATGAACGCGCTCTGGCGGTTCGCCGCCGATACCGGCATGACCCTGTTCGGCACGAGCGCCGCCTACCTCACCGCATGCCGCAAAGCCGACATCACGCCTGGCGCAGCGTTTGACCTGACGCGCCTGCGCGCGATGGGTTCAACCGGTTCGCCGCTGCCGGTCGAAGGATTCCACTGGGTCTACCAGCGCGTCAAACGCGACCTCTGGCTGGTTTCGCTCAGCGGCGGCACCGACGTCTGCACCGCTTTCGTCGGCGGCTGCCCGCTGCTGCCGGTCACCGCTGGCGAGATCCAGTGCCGCTGTCTGGGGGCGCGCGTCGAGGTCTTCGACGAACAGGGGCGCTCGATCATCGGCGATGTCGGCGAACTGGTCGTGACCGCGCCACTGCCGTCCATGCCGCTCTTCTTCTGGGGCGACGCCGACGGATCGCGCTACCGCAGCAGCTACTTCGACGTCTATCCCGGCGTCTGGCGTCACGGCGACTGGATCAAACTGACCGAACGGGGGACGCTGGTCATCTATGGGCGCTCCGACTCGACGATCAACCGTCACGGCGTGCGCATGGGCACGAGTGAAATGTACCGCGCCGTCGAGGGCGTTCCAGAGGTGCGCGACAGCCTGGTGATCGACCTGGAGAACCCTGACGGCACAGCCAGGATGTATCTGTTCGTCGCCCTCGAACCGGGCGTCACCCTGGACGACGCGCTAAAGGAGCGGATTCGCGCCCGGATCCGCGACGTCCTTTCGCCGCGCCATGTCCCCGACGACATCATCGCCATTCCCGACGTGCCGCGCACGCTGAACGGCAAAAAACTGGAGGTGCCGATCAAAAAAATCCTGCGCGGCGTCCCGCCCGAAAAAGCCGCCAACCGCGACGCCATGGCGAACCCGGAGACGCTCGACGCCTTTGTGGAACTGGCAGCCCGATTGCAGAGGTAGCGCGTGGTTATCGGACTGATCGGCATGGCAGGAATCGGCAAGTCGCGCTGGGCGGCGCGGCTTGCCAATGCTGGATTTCGCGCGCTCCACTGCGACGACCTGATTGCCGAAAGGTTGCGGACCGCGTACCGCGCCGACACCGTTACCGTCTACGACATCGGGCGCTGGATGGGGTTTCCCTACGAGGCGCACTATGCCGAACGAGAACGCATCTACCTTGCCTGCGAACACGCGGTGATGGAGGAGATTGCGGAGCGGATCGTCGGGGAAGAGCATATTGTCATTGACACGACCGGCAGCATTGTCTATCTTGACGCCGCGCTTCTGGAACGCATCAAGCGCCGGGCAATCATGGTCTATCTGGCGGATGACGCTAATCTCCGCGCGCGGTTGCTGGAAGACTACCTGGCGCGCCCGCGTCCGATCGTCTGGAATGGAATGTACCAACCGCGCCCTGGCGAAACGCCTGAAGCGACGCTGGCGCGCTGCTACCCGCAGTTGGCGCGCACCCGCGCTGCGCTCTACCAGCAAATGAGCGACGTTGTGATCGAACCGCGCTATCACCGCAACCCGGCGTTCACCGTCACCGATTTTCTGGGAATGATCAATGAGAGGGAGAAGCCCACGCCACCGTAGCGACGTTGCATTGCAACGTCGCTACGGTGGTGACACGTCGTTACGGCGCCACGTCGTTACCGTGCCGCCGCGTCGCTCTGGCTCAATTCACCGTCGAGGACGCCTGCGCATTGTTGAGGGACGCGAGCACGCCGCTGACCGTATTCTTCAGCTCTGCCAATCCCACCGGCTTGGCGAGATAGTGACGCACGCCCAGGCGCTTCATCTGCGCGCGCAGGCGCGGCGTGTCGTATGCTGTCAGCACAACGACCGGAATATGAGGTCGTTCGTCGTGCAGCGCCTTGATCAACGCGGCTGCCGCGCGACTGGGCGGGCTTGGATCAACAATCAGCAGATCGACCGACTCGCGCATGCAGCGCAACCATGCCGCTCCTGGCGATGGCGCCAGCGCGACTTCGACATCCTTGCCGAGCAGTCGTTGCAGTCCCTGCTGCGTCACCATCGCGGCAACCGGATCGTTGTCGACAACCAGAATGTGGTGCAAATTCGACACGATACCTGTCCAGACATCGCTTGACTGACGGTCAGAGGGGAAACCTGCCTGTCACGCACAGGCTGCGCGTTATGGCTGGTTGCTCCGTTGCCACTATAACAAAAAGCGCCAGAGTCCTGGAAAGTGAGGCGACAACTCCGCGTTGTAATCACACAACATCGAAATGCT
>JAUQOW010000306.1 GCA_030550675.1 Chloroflexota bacterium | reverse complement strand
GCGGCTGCCAGAAGAAATCCGGCGGCGGTCGTGCGCCGGATTCCCAGCCGATCCCCCAGGAGCGCGACTCCCAGCGCGCCGATCAACTCGCCGATCCCCGCCAGCGCAAACAGTCGCCCCAGTTGCGCTTCGTTTGCTGCAAGCGTCTCACGCAACCAGGGCGCCAGCACGATCTGGATCAGGTCATACGCACAAAGGGCAAGCGCCACGAACAACAGCGCCATCACCGCCCCCTTCGTGCGCAGCGCCTGCCAGTCGATCCGGTGCGCCGTTTCGCGAAGGTTGCGCGATCCATCCGGCAACAGCGTCCACACCAGCGCCAGCGACGCTACGCCAGCGACCGACAGCGCCCAGAAGGCTGGCGCCGATTGCTGCGTTGCCTGAACGATCTGCATCAGCGGCGCCACCCCCAGCAACGCCCCCAGCGCCCAGGATGTCTCAAACACCCCCAGCGCCCAACCCCGTCGTGCATATGGAGTACGCGCCGCAAGGTACGCCTGCGCCGCAGGCTGATAAAGCGCAACCGCCAGTCCCACCAGCGCGTAGCCTGCCAGAAAGGCGGCAAACGATGGCGACAGCGCGCACAATGCTGTTCCGAGCGCAAAGATCGCCAGCCCGCCGCTCATCGTGGCGCGCTCGCCGCGAGTGTCCGCCAGCGCTCCGCCGATCGGGCTGAGCATCGACGCCGCCAGTTGCACCGTGATCAGCGCACTGACCGTGCGCAGGTCAACATTCAACTCGTCGGTCAGGAACGGTTGCAGCGGGTAGATGATGCGGAATGCCGCCACCAGCGCCAGGCGACCGACAGTGACTATCGCCAGGTGCGCCGTCGTCAGGTCGGCAATGCGATTCTGTGCGGCGGGCGAAGCGATGCCGCACGGCGTTTCATCTGCCATATCAGCATTCCGCCCGCAGCGCGGCGATCTGTCGCTCCGCCTCGTCGCGCCAGGAGGAGTCGCCGCTCAATTCGAGATAGCGTTCGAGGTCGGCGATGGCGTCGTGCGGGTTGCCATGGAACCGCCGGATGAGACCGCGGCGGAGATAGGGTTCGGGCCATTCCGGTGACAGCAGAATTGCCTGGCTCAGGTCGCGCAACCCGGCGGCGCGCTGGTTGAGTTCGCGTTCGCGGATGATGCCGCGTTGAAAATAGGCGCCGCTGAATTCGGGCCAGAGCGCGATCGCGCGGCTGTATGCCCCTTCAGCCGCACGAAAGAAGCCGATGTCGGTTGTGCGCAACCCCCAATACGTTAGACTGTTGCCCCACACATACCACAGGTGCGCCAGCCAGCGGCGCCAGGCGGCAGTTTTCGACTCAGGAACGCTGTGCATCGATGACTCCCTCCATCACCCTGGCGATGTCAGGCGCTCCAGGGTGGTCAATATGATGAACGCTTCCTCGTTTGTCGTTCCGCACATCTCGACGGTCGGCTGCAGGGAAACGCACACCGCCGGTCGTTCAGGGCGTCCGAACAGCATGCAGCGATTGTCGGCGCTCAACTGCGCGCAGCGCGCGCCTGCCGGCTTGCCGTGCGGCATCCCCGGAATCGGTGACGAGATCGACGGGACGATGCAGCACGCGCCACACCCGACCCGACATTCAATCCGTTGCATGCGACGCTCCTGCGTGCTACACTGAAACTACACCATTGTACATCACGCGAGGTGCTGCGATGCGCTCACCCTTTCCCGGCATGGACCCGTTCCTCGAAGCGCCCGATCTCTGGCCCGATGTCCACACGCGGTTGATCGTCGGCATCAGCGATGTGCTGGCGGAGAAACTCAGCCCGCGCTTCGTTGTTGCTGTTGAGCAGCGCCTGATTGTAGCGGAGGACGACAGCCCGGCGCCCATCGGCGCCATCGTGCCCGACCTGGCGGTGGTCACCCCGGCGCGCCCCGGCGTCACGGCGCCGCTCGACGCCAATTATACTGCGCCGACGCTGATCGAGCCGCTGCCGGAGCCGGAAGTGCGCGAGCGCTTCATCGAAATCCGCGACGCGCGCACCCGCCGCGTGGTGACGATCATCGAACTGCTGTCGCCCGCCAACAAGACGCCGGGGACGCCGAGCGCCGTCGCTTTCGCGCGCAAGCGGTCGGTGGTGTTTGAGTCGCGCACCCACTGGATCGAGATTGACCTGTTGCGCGGCGGGGAGCGGTTCGAGGCGACGGCGGGCAAGAGTGACTACTGCGTGCTGCTCAAGCGCGGGACCGATTATCGCTACGAGGCGTGGTTCATCGACCTGCGCGACCCGCTGCCGACCATTGTGGTGCCGACGACGGAGGATTTCGGGGCGGTGACGCTCAACCTGCAGCAGGTGTTTGAGACGGCGTATGCGCGCGCGCACTATGCCGACTCGGTGGATTACAACCGTCCGATTCCGCCGCCGCCGCTGCCGCCAGCCGATGCCGCCTGGGTGTCCGAGCAGGTGCGGCGCTGGATGGAAGCGCGGCAGCAGAGAGACGTGGAGAGGTCGTGACCGGACGCAAAGGCGCGAAGACGCAAAGGAAAGCGTGCTGTGTCATTGCGAGGCCTGGCACCCCGACGTCTTTGCCTCAACCTTTTTGAGCGATGCTGGCAATGCCTTCGTGGACGCAAAGGCGCACAGGCGCAAAGACTCCGCGCACTAAAAATTCAACTCAACCGCCGTCGGTTCTCCAGGGCGACTGCCGACAACATGGCACTCAACAGGTCCGTGGCGCCCCGAAATGGTCCAGCGCCCGGCGCGGTGCAAATGGCCGCTGACAATGTGGCTCACCTTGGGCTGGTCGAGCACAAATTTCCCCAGCGTCAGATTCCCCAGATAGGCGCTCATCAGGCTCCAGAAGTCGCTTTCAGGATGGCGCGGCACTGCGGCTTCGATGATTGGCACGTGGGTCACAACCAGGATCTGCGAAACGGTCGGATCGCCGATCAGCGTCTCCAGGCGGCTGGCAAACCCCTTCGCCAGGTATCGCGCCATCGCGCGGTCGCTCCAGGGCCAATCGACATAATCAGCGTCGTGGTTGACGCTCCCCTTGAGGATACGATACTCGTGGTCGCCGAGCGCGAGATGCGGCGCGCGCGATGAGTAATCGTACCATGCCATGGTGCCGCAGATGCCGAGGTTTCCCAACGTCAGCACATCATTTTCGAGCCAGATGAACCCTTCCTCGCGTGCAATGCGCGGCAGCCAGGACTCCCAGAGCGTGCGGCTGTCGTAGTCGCTGCGGTAGACATCGTGGTTGCCCGCGATCACGGCGCGCGGGCAGGTCAGATTGCGGAAGAGCTGCAATCCGCGCTGGAAGAGGCGGAGCGGATGCCCAATGTCACCGGCGATAATGAAACAGTCGGGGTTGCGCTGCCGCACCCATTCGGCAAACGCAACGTAAGCGTCGCGCTGCGTCGGGCGATAGTGGAGGTCAGCTGTCACAATAATGCGCATAGTCTGAACGTCCTTGTTCAGATGATGTGTTCACGTTCAATAATACCGCGCATGCCGCAGCGTGACAAGACCTCATTTGTCGGAAGCAACTGCGTGTCATCCATTGTTCATTCCATCTATACAATCAGTGTGCTATGATCGAGACGTATCGTCCAACGGTGCGGGAAAGGAACAGGCGTGGCGCAGCGGTCCAATGGCAGGCGATTGGGTCGTTTCTTCCGCATGGCGGGGCGGATTGCTGGCATCTGCGCCGCGTTGCTGACGCTGCTTGGCGTCTGGTTGTGGATTTCGACCGACCTGCCCTCCCCCGAACGACTGCGCGCGCGCGCCGGTCTCGGCGCTACGCGCGTGCTGGACCGCAACGGTCGGCTGCTTTACAGCGTCCCCGATCCGTTTGGCGCACAGCGCAGCCCTATTCCTTTGAGCCAGATGTCGCCAGCTCTGATCCAGGCGACGATTGCGGTTGAAGACGCCAGTTTCTATGACAATCCTGGCATCGATCTTCGCGGCATCGCGCGGGCGATCTGGCTCAATCTCCGGCACGGTCAGATCGTCGCTGGCGGTTCGACGATCACGCAGCAACTGGCGCGTTCATTTCTGATCGATCCGTCGCTGGCGCATGAGCGCACCCTGGAACGCAAGGCGCGCGAAATTATTCTGGCGCTCAAACTGACGACGATTCTCTCCAAGGATGAGATCCTGGAACTCTACCTCAACCAGACCTATTATGGCGCGATGAGTTACGGCGTCGAGGCGGCGTCGCAACGCTTCTTCGGCAAACCGGCGCGCGACCTCGACCTCGCCGAAGCCGCGCTGATCGCCGGTCTGCCGCAGGCGCCGTCGCGCTACGATCCGTTTGTCAATCCCGACGCAGCGCGCGCCCGTCAACGCGATGTGCTGGCGGCAATGGTGCGCGCCGGTTTCATCACGCCAACCGAGGCGGAGAGCGCCGCCAGCGAGCCGTTGCAGTTCAGAAGCAACTGCGTGACGCCGGGATGCCTGCCGCGCGCGCCGCATTTCGTCTTCTTCGTCCTGGAGCGCCTGGCGGCGGAACTCGGTCCCGACGCCGTCGCGCGCGGCGGGCTGACAATTACTACCACTCTCGACCTGGGATTGCAGGAAGCGGCGGAACTGGCGCTGCATCGCCAGATCGATGCGCTCTCCAATCCCCGTGATGGCAGCCCCGATCGTCGCGCCCGCAATGGCGCTGTGGTTGTGCTCGACCCGCGCGATGGCGCGATCCTGGCGATGGTCGGCAGCCCGGATTTTACTAACGACGCGATTCAAGGGCAGGTTAATGCCGCGCTTGCATTGCGCCAGCCTGGATCAGCAATCAAGCCGCTCACCTACGCGGCGGCGCTCGAACGAGGGTGGACGCCGGCAACGACCATTCTTGACGTACCGACGGCATTTACGGATGCTGATGGTCGTGTGTATGCGCCGCAGAACTACGACCGCGCGTTCCATGGTCCGCTGTCGCTGCGCGAGGCGCTCGCCACCTCCTCGAACGTCGCCGCTGTGCGCACCCTTGATTTCATTGGCGTCCCGGCGTTGCTGGAGATGGCGGCGCGCCTGGGGGTCGCGTCGCTCGGCGATGAGCCAGGACGCTTCGGGCTGGCGCTGACCCTCGGCGGCGGCGAGGTGACATTGCTGGAACTGACCGGCGCCTATGCCGCTTTTGCGAATGGCGGCATGCGGGTGACGCCGTATGCTGTTCGGGACATTAGCGGCGCA
>JAUQOW010000071.1 GCA_030550675.1 Chloroflexota bacterium | reverse complement strand
TGCTGCGGGCGCAGGAGAAGGCGCTGATCGGGTTCGCCAATCTGACGGTGCAGGAGCGCGAGGAATTGGCGGCGGTGATGCAGTCGCTGGTGAGCGGGATCGACCGCACGCTGAAGGAGATCGGGCAAACGGTCAAGACCGTCTCCGGCGTGGCATTGCCGTTCGATAGCATCCTTGAGGACAATCAGGATATCCGCGATGTGCTGGAGTATATCGGCGATACGCTGGTCAACACCAGCATGAGCGCCGAGGCGGAAACGCGACCGGAACAGGCGGCGATTCAGGCGACGCGCACAGAGCGAGAGCCGCGCAGTCGCGCGCCCCAGAACGATCCCCGCGAAGCCGGTTATTACCAGAGCCGCCTCCGCACCCGCCGCCTCAGACGCGATGATGAGGAGGATGAGTGAGGACGATGCTGCGTCATACTGAACCTGATGGCACTCTCTCCGAACAGGATCTGTACGAGTACGCCGACCTGCTGGCGCTGCGGCTCTATCACGACCTCGGTCGTCGCTGCTATCTGTTGAGCCGCCAGGACATCATCGAACTGATCCATCCCTACGTCGCGCATCTCAACCGACGCGACCGCCGCGCGCTCTCCTGGCTGGTGTGGAATCTGCTGCAGGAAGGCGCCGAGATCGAGTACGAGATCGACCAGGCATGACGACTGGACGCACCGGCATCCTTGGCGGTTCGTTCGACCCGATCCACTACGGGCACCTGGCGATTGCGGAAGAGGCGCGCGTTGTTCTCCAATTGAGTCGCGTTCTGATCATCCCGGCTGGCGAGCAACCGCTGAAACCCGGCGGAAGCGCGGCATCACCCGCTCATCGCCTCGCCATGGCGCGCCTGGCATGCGCCGATAATCCCTTCTTCGAGGTTTCCAGCATTGAAGTTGATCGTCCTGGTCCGTCTTATACGTATGTCACGCTGCAACTCCTCCGCGATCAGGGGTTCGATGACCTCTACCTCATCCTCGGCATCGACTCGGTAGCAGATCTGCCGCGTTGGCGCGAAGTTCGGCGCATCCTGGAGCTGGCGCATATTGTCGGCGTGTCCCGCCCTGGCGTCTCCCTCGATCTGCCATATCTGTCATCGATCCTGCCTGGACTGACCGAACGGCTGATCGTGATCGATGGTCCGCGCCTTGATATTTCCAGCACCGATCTGCGCCAGCGCGTCGCACAGGGAAGACCCATCCGCTACCAGACGCCAGACGCTGTCGTCGCCTACATTGAGACGCATCAACTGTATCGATAATCGTTCGTCTCTTCAGCGCGCCTTTCATCCGTGAAGCGGCTCTTCACCATTCGGTTGACGGTTGCTGGCTTCGACAGGCTCAGCCAGCAACCGTTGCAAGAGCAAGCATGACGATGGGAATGACTGTATGCCAGTTGCAGCCATGGACGAACTGCTGAGGGTTGCCACATCGTGGGGGTTGAACCTCAACCAGCGTCAGCTTGAACAATTTGCGCGCTACAGCGCCGAACTCCGCGCGTGGAATACGCGCGTCAATCTGACATCGATCACCGACGAGCACGAGATTGTCACCCGCCATTTCCTCGACTCGCTGCGCTGCGCGTTGAGTTGGGGCGATGCGCCGTCCTCCCTGATTGATGTCGGCAGCGGGGCAGGATTTCCCGGATTGCCGCTCAAAATTCTGCGTCCGGAACTGCGCGTCGCCCTCGTCGAAAGCGTTGGCAAGAAAGCGGCATTCCTCCAGCATATCGTCGCCGCACTCGACCTGCACGACGTGACTGTGGTCGCAGCGCGCGCCGAGGTTGTGGGACGCGACCCGCAGCACCGTGAGCAGTACGACGTCGTCACGGCGCGCGCCGTGGCGGAACTGGCGACGCTCGCGGAGTATTGTCTTCCATTATGTCGAATTAGCGGACGAGTTCTGGCGCCCAAGGGAAGTGATATTGACGACGAGATCGCCCGCGCACGAGTGGCTATCGCCCGACTCGGCGGGCAGTTGATCGGCGTCGAGCCGGTGGAGCTTCCCGGCGTCGAGCCGCGAACGCTGGTGGTCATCGCAAAAATCGCTCCTACGCCTGCGGTCTACCCACGCGCCGTCGGCGTTCCGGCGAAACGCCCTATCCGGTAGATGTGCAGCGCGTTTTCCACGTCCCGACGCCCTTTTTTCCTCATCCCCTCGCTCCCTTCAACGGGAGGACTTGCCGGAACAATCTACCCTCGCACACTCCTGTGAGATACGAATCCGCACAGGCGCTCAGGCGGGCGACACTCTCACCTGATCGGCGCTGATGTGCCCTTCGGTCAGCACCAGCGCCATCCCGCCGCCATCCAGGTGATCGTCCCGGACAGTCAGGGTGACGCCAGCGCCGTCGGGAGTGCGGACCACGCCGCGCAGATCATGTCCGACTACTCGCAGTTCAAACAGGTACGGCTGTTCGTAGACCCAGGCGAATGGCGCTTCGGCGAGCGGCGCGACGCCATCAAGCACCCGCACCAGCCGCACTGCCCCTGCGTTATCTGCTGTGCGGGTCAGCAGCAGCGTGTAGTAGCGGCGCATACCCTGCACGCGCGCTCCCAATCCGAAGGCTTCCGCCAGATGCGGCGTCACAGTTGCACTAACTCGGTAATCGCGCCACTCGCGCGTTCCCTGGATCAACAACCCTGTACCCTCGTTCTGGATCAGGCGGTAGGGTTCGTTCGCCCCGTGTTCATACGCGCTGACGCCATTCACCCAGGCGCGACGCCACATATCGCCTCCGCCCGCCGGTCTGCCGAATGTCGCCTCCGGCGCACCGTCCCACGTCAGATAGTCGAGATACACGGTTCCATGCCCGCGCCCGCGCAGTTCGACGCCGACCGCTGCAATTGGCTGACCGCCGGTATCCGGCACGCGCCAGGCGAAGACGTATTCTGATCCCGGCGTCAGCGTCGCCGCGTCGCCATATATCCGAACGAGGGCGTTGCACGAGTCGTACACGTTGAGATACAGGCGGCACTGCACCGGGAAAGGGTTTAATTCATCGGCGCATACGCGTGCACTGAGATGCTGACCAGGGTAGAGGGTCGGGGAGGCGAGCATGGCATAGCCCGACATGTGCAGCATGTCGGGCGGCGGAAACGTGGCAGTCGCCGCTCGTGCTGCGCAGCCCGGCGCGAGATGACGGTAACGGAACGCCAGGCTGCGCTGTCCGCACTCACTATGCCCGGCGACATTCTCAATGCTCAGCGTCCCTCGCGCATCGGCGCTCTCATCGACGACAAATCCCTGGACGCTTCCCGGCAACTCGAAGTGAAAGCGCGCGCCATGCTTAGGCGCCAGCGGCGCTTCGCCCGCCAGCGCTCTGCCGATGTTGACGACGGCATACGTCTCGCGCACGGCATCGGTCACCGCCCGCCCGCCGTCGGCAGTCGGCAGGTACAGCCGATCCGCCACCGGACCACGCCAGTCGGGACCGGCGTCGATGCCTGCCAGTCCGTTCTTAATTCCCAGCAGACAGCCGACGTTGCCTGCGTTGCAGTCGGTGTCCCAGCCAGCAGTGGCGGTGATCATGAGCGACTTCTGAAAGTCATCGTCGCCGTAGAGCAGCCCCAGCAGAATCAGCGCGTGATTGGGGACAATGTGGCAATTGCCCGGATAGCGGTCGTAGCCATACCGCGCTGCGATCTGCTCACGCGCGGCGCGCCAGTCGGGAAAGCGCACGCGCCACTCGCGCAGGTCGGCGATCAGACGGAAGATGATCGAGTCGCGCGGAATAAACCTGACGGCGGCATCGATCAGCGCATGCAGGTCGCGCTCGACGAACGCCAGCGACTCCATGGCGGCAATCACCTGCGCGCCGTAGATCGCCTCGCCATCGTGACTGACCGAGGCGGCGCGGCGCGCCAGGTCGGCAGCCAGTTCCGGGTCGCCGGGCGCAACCATCGCCCAGCCGTCGATGAAAATCTGCGCGCCAATCTGCTCGGCAACCACCTTCCCGTTCAGCGCCGCCGAACCGCTGCGGGGCGCGGCAATCCCGCGCTTCAGGCGCAGAAACGCGGTGTGTTCGGTCGAGCGTCCCATGCCGCCCCACCAGAGAATGGCGCGATTCTCAACGATATAGTTCAGCCAGGTCTGTCCAATCTGCGCCGGGGAGAGCGCGCGCGTATTGCCGTAATCCGGCAGCGCTCGCAGAAATGTGAACGTGCCGGAAATGTCGTCATCGGTCACCACCAGCGGCACGCCGCACCGTTTGTGAACGTAATGCCAGACCTCGCCCAACTCCGCCATGATCCGATCATACGTCCAGCCCTCGAAGGGGCGCCCCAGATAAACGCCGATGATCTTCCCCAGCACGCCCGCATAGACGCGCTCAACATAGTCGGCAGGGAGCGGCATAGTCACAACCCCGTCTAGCCATTGCGGCGCATGAAGTCGGTCATAAACGCCGCCAGCGCATCGCACCCTTCCTGCCCCATCGCATTGTAGATCGACGCACGAATGCCGCCGACCGAGCGATGCCCCGCCAGCCCGACCATGCCCTGCGCAGTCGCTTCGGCGACGAACCGTTTCTCCAGGGTTTCGTCCGGCAGGCGGAAGGTGACGTTCATCAGAGATCGGTGATCCGGCGCGGCATGCCCGCGATAGAATCCGCCGCTCTCGTCGATCACCCGGTACAGCGTCGCCGCCTTGCGCCGATTGCGCTCTTCCATCGCGGCGAGTCCGCCCTGATCCTCAATCCATGCGAGCACCAGGTTCACCATGTAGACCGCAAACACCGGCGGCGTGTTGTAGAGCGAGCGGTTCTTCACGTGCGTCGCGTAGCGCAGCATCATCGGCAGATTCGACGACGCGCGCTGGAGGAACGCATCTCGAATGACCACAATCGTGACACCCGCTGGTCCGAGGTTCTTCTGGGCGCCAGCGTAGATCAGCGAAAAACGATGCATTTCAAGCGGGCGCGAAAGGATGTCGCTGCTCATATCGGCAACCAGCGGCACATCCCCAACGTCGGGCCAGACATGCCACTGAATGCCCTGGATCGTCTCGTTGCTGGTGATGTGGACATACGCTGCATTCGGGTCGAGCGCGAGGTCTGCCTGAGACGGCATGCTGCGATAGCCATTTTCGGCAGTGCTGGCAGCCGTCCGCGCCTGCCCGACGCGCAATGCTTCCTCATACGCCTTTTCCGCCCATGCGCCGGTGAGCACGTAATCCGCCGACGCGCCTGGCGGCAGGAAATTGAGCGGCAGCATGGCAAACTGCAAGCTGGCGCCGCCCTGCAAGAAGAGCACGTGATACTCCTCGCCGACGCCAAGGAGACGTTTGAGGCGTTCCGCTGCTTCGGCATTGATCGCTTCGTACTCCGGCGAACGGTGGCTCATCTCGAGGATCGACATCCCGCGACCCTGGTAGTCGCGCAATTCGCGCTGCGCGCGCTCCAGCACAGGCGCGGGGAGGATCGCCGGACCGGCGTTGAAATTGTAGATGGCGCTCATAAGGTGCCTCCTGATGGTTTGGGAACAGACACAGTGTAGCATATGCTTCCGATACGTTATTCTGGTCGCCACCCGCAATCCAGCATTAGAGACCTTTACCAACGCGATGTTGCTGGCGTTGCCGCTGATCGCCGCAACCCTGATCTGGACCAGCGTGCAATTCTTCCGCACCTGGCGCAACACCCGCTCGTCAAAGAGTGGAAGTTAAGGTAACAGTTCACGGTTGAGAGAAACGATGCCGCCATTCGCTCAAAACAGGAGTTCGGGGGCAGCCTCCGGAAAGGGGAAGCGGCGGAATGACCTCAGCGAGCGCCGACGCACGGGGGTCCAGGTATGAATTGTCAGACGGCAAGCAAGCGCGTCTCTGCTGCACGCGCCTCGGCTGGCGACTGAAGTCGCGCCGGGCGGGCGTTCCGCCGGGCGTCCACGCAGGTGGACGCCGCCGGTCCCGTCCGCGCAGGCGGACGGTCGGCCGCAGGTCCATCAGGGGCGATTTCAATCGCTGACAGCCGGAGCGTCGTTTCCTGACAAATCATGCCTGCACCCAACGCACGGCGCCCCGCCGCTTCCAGGCGCCGCATATAACGCCTGCGCTCCCAGAAAGAGGGTGAACAGTCACAGGTTAAGTCATAAATGCAATCGAAAAGGGGATCAAATGAAGGGTTTTACCCTGATTGACATGCGGAATTGAAGATGCTATATTGTGAACGAAATCGCTTATATCCCTGCCAGAATATCCAAATAAAATAGAAATCATCAATGCAATCCACAAAATTTCACGACAAACTGCTTCAAATGGCGCTTGAGAGGGGATATACGTCGCATAGTGAGACGGCCTTCTCTCCACACAACATTGTTCTTTTTCTAGAGAAGCATCATATCAACTCATATGAAGATCTCATAAGCGTCATCAACGACTCTTCTCAAAGCCAGGAGTTGAGACTGCGAGCCATGACGGCGCTTTCCTGGTTTGGGCCCAACAAGGCGGCTTATGAGGCGCTTCAGGCGACTTTACAGGACAGCGATCCAACCATCAGGCGCTTTGCAGTATTATATCTGCCAGCCGTCTATGCTGATCCGCTCGTAGATGCTCTGAGAAAAGTCGCGCTCGAGGACCCGGATCAGACCGTGCGTGTGGAGGCTCTTTGCTCCCTTGGTTTGATCAATCAGCCCGCATCCATCCGTGTGCTGAGGTCGATTTTACGCGATGAGACCCTGCCAGCATTCCTGCGCGCCAGGGCGGCTGAGGCGCTCGGTCAGCGCGGCAACCTCGATGCCGTCGATGACCTCGTGGCGAGCCTCTCGTCGCCCATCGCAGCCATTCGGTTCTGGTCGGCGTATGCGCTGGGGGAGATCGGAGACATTGCTGTTATTCCACGTCTACTTGCCCTGGTTGATGATTCAGAGTCTGTTGAAGGATGGTGGACGGTAGGAGAAGAGGCGCGGTGGGCGATTCTTGCGATGACTGCTCCTGAAGATGCCAGGGCGTTTTTTGATCAACTGGCGCAAAAATCCGGCAGGATATGCGGGTGAGAGCGTTCCTTGCCTCTGTCTGCTACTTGACAAGCGGGGTAATCGGCGCTATGATTACCTTCGCTATGAATCAGACGCCTGACATCCTGCGCACACTGCGTCGCTTCCGTCGTCCGGGTCGCACCGGTCTGGAGGGTTAGCCGCGCGTGCGCAGCACGAGTGCATCGGGCAAGAGAAGCGTCAGCGTGATGATACACCCTTCGGACAGAGATAGAGTCCGAAGGGCTTTTCTTTGGAGGGCGCATGATCCGCGTCGGCATTTTTGGCGCAACCGGGTATGCCGGGTATGAATTGCTCCGCTGGCTGCGACGCCACCCGGAGGTGCGCGTTGTGTTCACCGCCTCCGAGTCGTCGGCTGGCGCGTCGCTCGCCGATGTCGTTCCCGGTCCGCTCGACGCGCCACTGATTGCGCCTGATGAGGCGCCGCTTGGCGATGTGGACGTGGTGTTTCTGGCGCTGCCGCACGGCGCGGCAGGGAAGATGGCGCGGCGCGCGCGCGCGGCTGGCGTGCGGGTGATCGATTTCTCCGCCGATTTCCGGTTGACCACGCCCGAAGCCTACCGGCGCTGGTATGGGCACGACCATCCGGCGCCGGAGTTGCTGCCAGCGCCCTACGGTCTGCCGGAACTCAACCGCGAGGCGCTGCGCGGTGCGACGCTGATCGCCAACCCCGGCTGCTACCCGACCGGCGTGCTGCTGGGTGTCGCGCCGCTCCTGATGGCGGGCGCCCTGACCGATCCGCTGATCATCGTCGATGCCAAGTCGGGGGTGTCGGGCGCGGGACGCGCGCCGAAGCAGAATACGCACTTCGTTGAGGTAAACGAGAATCTCGCGCCGTACACTATCGGGCAGGTTCATCGGCATGTCGGCGAAATGATCCAGGAAGCGCAGCGGATCGCGCGCGGCGTTGCGCCGGAGATCGTGTTCACCCCGCAGTTGCTGCCGGTAAGCCGCGGCATCCTGAGCACGATCTATCTGCGCATCCCGGACGACTGGAGCGAAGATCGGGTGCGGACACTGTACCGCGAGCAATACGCTGGCGAACCGTTCGTGCGGGTGCTGCCAGCGGGCGCGCTGGCAACCCTGGCGCACACGACGCACACCAATGTCTGCGCCATCTCGCTGACCCTGGCGCGCCCCGGATTGCTGATCGTCGTCTCCAGCGAAGATAACATGGTCAAAGGCGCCGCTGGTCAGGCGATCCAGAATATGAACCTGATGTTCGGGCTGGACGAGACAACTGGACTGGTGTGAGAGCCGTTGGACGTTGAATGTTGAACGTTCTGGTCGCATGCGCCTTATTATAGGAAGATCAACCAGATGTTGGACAATCTTGTGATCGGCGCTGGCTTCGACAGGCTCAGCCAGCGCCAACCGCGCCACAGGTGCAAGCATGTTTGTCGAGGTCGAGATTGATCTTCCTATGAGTTCTCAGTTCTCGGTTCTCAGTTCTTGGTTCTCAGTTCTCGGTTCTCAGTTCTTGGTTTTCAGTTCTTGGTTCTCAGTTCTCGGTTCCACAGGAGAGAGGAGATGACAGACCCGGCGAGTCACATGCTGGTGATCAAAGTCGGCGGCAACGAACTCGACGACGCGACGTTCGTCGCTGAACTGGCGCGGATCGTGGCAGCGATGCGTCCATACCCGGCGCTGGTGCACGGCGGCGGCAAAGAAATCGGCATCTTGCAGGAAACGCTCGGCAGCACGCCACGGTTTGTCGGCGGATTGCGCTACACCGATGCGACGGCGCTGACCGCTGCGGAAATGGTGTTGTGCGGCAGCGTCAGCACCCGCCTGGTAGCGGCGCTCATTGCCGCTGGCGCCGACGCTATCGGCATCTCCGGCGTGGATCGCGGGTTGATCCGGGTGGTGAAGCAGGAACACCCGGCAGGCGATCTGGGGCGCGTCGGGCGACCAACCGCCGTGCGGAGCGAGGTGCTGCGTGAGTTGCTCGATCACGGCGTCATCCCCGTCATTGCGCCGATCGCCCTGGGACCCGACGGACCCTACAATGTGAACGCCGATGAAGCGGCTGGCGCAGTTGCGGCAGCGCTCAGCGCCGATGAGGTCGTGTTTGTCACCAATGTGCCGGGAGTGCTGGTTCACGGTGATGTGATGCGCCAGTTGACCCGCAGCGACATTGAACGACTGATCGCCGATGGAACGATCAGCGGCGGAATGATCCCGAAAGTGCGTGCGGCGCTCACGGCGCTTGACGCGGGCGTGCGCGCTGCGCGCATTACCAATCTGGAAGGCATACTCGAACACGGAACCACCATCGTTGCAGAAAGGGACCCACACGCATGACCGTACACGTCCGCGAGTCGCAGGTTTTCGTCGTGCCGCCGCGCGCGCCGGAGATCATTGTGCGCCGCGCCGAAGAGGATGATGTTGACGCCATTGTCGCCATTGTCGCCGAGAATGCCCGCCAGGGACATCTGCTGCCGCGCAGCGCCGACAATATCCGCGCCACGCTGTCGTCGTGGCTGGTGGCGGAGGTCGATGGCAACGTCGCAGGCATCGGCTCGCTGGTCCAGATGAGTCCAACGCTGGTCGAGGTGCGTTCGCTGGCGGTTCTGCCCGAGTATCGCGGGCTGCGCATCGGACAGGCGATCGTGCGCGGATTGGTGGACGAGGCGCGGCGTCGCGGGTTTCCAAAGGTGTTTGCGCTGACGCGCGCCGTTCCGTTCTTCGAGAAATTGGGTTTTCGCATCACCGCGAAAGAGGACTTTCCTGAAAAAGTCTGGCGCGATTGCGCAATCTGCCCGCTTCAGCATGCGTGCGATGAAACGGCGGTAGTGATTGAGTTTGAGAGATTGGCATGAAACCACGAACACCCGCGATGCTGGCGCTGGAGGATGGCACGATCTGGCATGGGTATGCGCTGGGGGCGATTGGCGAGCGCGCTGGCGAGGTAGTGTTCAACACCTCGATGACCGGCTACCAGGAAGTGTTGACCGACCCCTCCTATTACGGTCAGATCGTGGTGATGACGGCGCCGCACATTGGCAACACCGGCGTCAACCATGAGGACGAAGAGAGTCGGCATCCCTGGGTTGCTGGCTTTGTCGTGCGCGCCGCCAGCCCATACGTCTCCAACTGGCGCGCCGCGCAGTCGCTCCACGAGTACCTGGCGGATCACGGCATCGTGGCGATGACCGGGGTTGACACCCGCGCGCTGGTGCGTCACATTCGCACCCAGGGCGCGATGCGCGCGGTGATTTCGTCGCAGAACCCGGAACCGGACCGCCTGATCGCCGCTGCGCGCGCTGCGCCGTCGATGAATGGTCTCGACCTGGTGCCGTATGTGACCTGCGCTGAGCCGTACCACTGGATCGAAGGCAATCCGGGAGAGTGGGGTCCTGGCGCGACGCCAGCGCAACGCGGCGAACCGACGTTCCACGTGGTCGCCTACGACTTCGGCATCAAGCGCAATATCCTGCGCCTGCTGGCGGAGCATGGCTGCCGCGTCACCGTCGTGCCTGCCACAACGCCAGCCGCCGACGTGCTGGCGCTCGAACCCGACGGCGTGTTCCTCTCGAATGGACCGGGCGATCCGGCGGCAGTGACGTATGGCGTCCAGGCGGTGCGCGATCTGCTGGGCAAGACGCCGGTGTTCGGCATCTGCCTGGGACATCAGATTCTGGGTCTGGCGCTTGGCGGCAAAACCTACAAACTGCACTTCGGTCATCGCGGCGGCAACCAGCCGGTGCGTTTCAGCGACACCATGCGGGTGGAGATTTCCAGCCACAACCACGGCTTCGCGGTTGATGAGTCATCGTTGCCGGAGGGGGTTGAGATCACGCATATCAATCTGAACGATGGGTGCGTCGAGGGGTTGCGCGCGCCGGATCAGCGCGCTTTCAGCGTGCAGTACCATCCTGAAGCCGCGCCAGGACCGCACGACGCACGCTATCTGTTTCGCCAGTTTGTCGAACTGATGGCGCAGGCGCGCAACCAGCGCTCAACATCGAACGGTTGAAGAGTGAAGCGATGACTCGCCGCGCGATGACTGCGGGAGTGAAATCGCCGTGTGCTTACGTTGACAGGCGGTTCGTGCAAAAGCGTCGCCCTGCGCATGAACCCGACATCAGGGAGAAGCGCCATGTCGCTCTATCAGCGCCTGCGCCCCTTGTACCAGCGTTCGCCGGAAGAGCGCCTTCAGATCATGCAGACGGAACTTGCCGCGCCGCTCGACGCTCTGCACCGCGCTGTCGATGAGTTGAGCCGGTTGAGTGCGGATCAGATGGCAGCGCTTATGGGAGGGCGATTTGAGGAATTGATCGAGATACTGCGCGACTCGATGGCGCGCCTCGATGCGCTGGCTGCCGAAGGAGTCGACCGCTGCGAACGTGCACGGGCTGTCGGCGGGTTGAGCGACCATGAACTGCGCGTCTATCGTCACGATCTGTTGACGCCGCTCAACAACGTGCGCGGCGTCGCCCGGCTGATGCACCGCATCAGCGATCCAGGGCTGCCAGCCGATGTCGTGCGTATGACAGGCGATATCAATAATGCGTCGCGTGATGCGCTCGATGTGATCGATGCGCTCACCGCGTCGCAGGAGCGGAATGGGTGAGACAAGAGGCGAGAGACGCACAGGCAAAGGCGTTGCAGTGCAACGTCTCCAGACTTGACAGGACATTCGTTAATGCCGCGACGAACTGATATTCATTCCATTCTGATCATCGGCTCTGGTCCGATTGTTATCGGTCAGGCGTGCGAGTTCGATTATTCCGGCGTTCAGGCATGCAAAGTGCTGCGCCGCGAAGGGTTCCGCGTCGTGCTCGTCAATTCCAACCCGGCGACGATCATGACCGACCCGCAGATGGCGGACGCCACCTACATTGAACCACTGACCCCGGACATCGTTGAAAAGATCATCGAACGTGAACGACCCGACGCGCTCCTTCCGACCGTCGGCGGGCAAACCGGACTCAACCTGGCGATGAAGCTGGCGGAGAGCGGCGTGCTTGACCGGTATGGCGTTCAGTTGATCGGCGCGTCGCCGAAGGCGATCGCGCTTGCTGAGGACCGCGAATTGTTCAAGCGCGCCATGCTCGACGCCGGATTGCGCGTGCCGCTTGGCGAAACCGTCACAACCGTCGATCAGGCGCTGGAGGTGGCGGCGCGGATCGGGTACCCGGTGCTGGTGCGCCCGTCATTCACCCTCGGCGGCAGCGGCGGCGGCGTGGCATATAATGAAGCGCAATTGCGTGATGTCGCGGATCGCGGTCTGCGCGCCTCGCCGGTGACGCAGGTGCTCATCGAGCAGTCCGTCCTTGGCTGGAAAGAATACGAACTCGAGGTGATGCGCGACCGGATGGACAACTTCGTGGTCGTCTGTTCAATCGAGAACCTCGATCCGATGGGGATCCATACCGGCGACTCGATCACCATTGCGCCCGCGATGACCCTGACTGACCGCGAGTATCAGCGGCTGCGAGAGATGGCGAAAATCGTCATCCGCACGGTTGGCGTTGAGACTGGCGGATCGAACATTCAATTCGCCGTCAATCCACGCGACGGCACGCCGCTTGTGATCGAGATGAACCCGCGCGTCAGCCGCTCGTCCGCGCTGGCATCCAAAGCCACCGGCTTCCCCATCGCCAAGATCGCAGCGCTGCTCGCCGTCGGCTATACTCTCGATGAAATCCCGAATGACATTACCCGCGTCACCCCAGCGTCGTTCGAGCCGAGCCTGGATTATGTCGTGGTCAAAATCCCGCGCTGGGCGTTCGAGAAGTTTCCCGGCGTCGATCCAACCCTCGGACCGCAAATGAAGAGCGTTGGCGAGGTGATGGCAATTGGGACAACATTCAATGAAGCGCTGCAGAAGGCGATCCGCGGGCTGGAGATCGGCGCCGTCGGATTCGGTGCATTCGCCAGGAAACGCCTGAGCGCCGAAACAACCCCAGAGCCATCGGAAGACGACCTGCGCATTCCGACCGCGCAGCGCATCTTCCACGTCGCCAACGCCCTGCGCGCCGGATGGGACATCGAACGGATTGCGGCGCTCACTGGCTATGACCCGTGGTTCGTGGCGCAGATGCGCATCATTATTGACCTCGAAGCGGCGCTGGCGCGCCATACGCTCGAAACGCTCCCCGCCGATCTGCTGCGCGAAGCGAAGGAGAACGGCTTTTCCGACGCGCAGATCGCGCTTATTCTGCAACCGACTATGCGCGATGGCACGCCCCGCGTTCCAACCGAAATGGACGTGCGGGCATATCGTAAGGCGCTGGGCCTCCTGCCGGTCTACCACCGGATCGATACCTGCGCCGCTGAGTTCGAAGCCTATACGCCGTATCTTTACAGCACGTATGCGACATCCGACGAATCGGCGGTGACCGACCGCCCCAAGGTGATCATCCTTGGCGGCGGACCCAACCGCATCGGGCAAGGGCTTGAGTTCGACTACTGCTGCGTCCACGCCAGTTTTGCGCTGCGCGACCTCGGTTACGAAACGATCATGATCAACTGTAACCCGGAAACCGTCTCGACCGACTACGACACCAGCGACCGCCTCTACTTCGAGCCGCTGACCCTCGAAGACGTGCTCAACGTCTGGGAGAACGAGTCGGGCATGCGCAACGGCAGCGGCGGAACGCCTGTGCCGATGCTGGTGCAGTTCGGCGGGCAGACGCCGCTCAACCTGGCGAAGGGGCTGGCGGCGGCTGGCGTGCCGATCTGGGGCACGTCGCAAGACTCCATCGACCTGGCGGAGGATCGCGGGCGTTTCAGTGAACTGCTCCGGCAGCTTGACATCATGCAACCGGAGAGCGGCATGGCTGCCGACCTTCAGTCTGCCCGGCGGGTGGCGCAGCGGATCGGCTATCCGGTGCTGGTGCGCCCCAGTTATGTGCTTGGCGGGCGCGCCATGGCAATCGCCTATGATGATGAAGGGCTGGCGCAGTACATTCACGAAGCGACGCAGATCAGCGCCGGTCAACCGGTGCTGATCGACCGCTACCTGGAAGACGCCTTTGAACTCGATGTCGATGCCGTCGGCGACGGCGAGCGCATCGTGATCGGCGGCATTATGGAGCACGTCGAAGAGGCTGGCGTCCACTCCGGCGACTCGGCGATGGTGATGCCGCCGTACAAGGTCAGCGCCTACCACCTCTCGATCATCCGCGACGAGACCATTCGCATCGGTCAGGCGCTTCGCGTCAAAGGGTTGATGAACATTCAGTTCGCCATCAAGGACGACGAGGTGTATGTGCTTGAGGTCAACCCGCGCGCCTCGCGCACGGTGCCGTTCGTCGCCAAAGCCACCGGCGTCCCGCTGGCGCGGATTGCGGCGCAGGCGGCGGCTGGCAAGACGCTGACCGAACTGGGGTTCACGCGCGAGCCGCCGCTCAATGGTTTCTTCGTCAAGGAAGCCGTCCTGCCGTTCGATAAGTTCCCCGGCGCGGCGGTCTTCCTCAGCCCCGAAATGCGTTCGACTGGCGAGGTGATGGGGCACGCTTCAACCTTTGGGCATGCCTTCGCCAAAGCCGAAATGGGCGCCAACCAGCGCATTCCCCTCGGCGGCGGCGCCCTGCTGACCGTCAATGACTACGACAAGGGCGCAATCGGGCGCATCGCCCGCGACCTGGTGAAACTCGGCTTTACGATCTACGCTACGCGTGGCACAGCGACATGGCTTCACCAGCTCGGTCTGCCCGCTATCGTTGTCAACAAAGTCTCCGAAGGCTCACCCCACACGGTTGATCTGATCGCATCGGGCAAGGTGGGGCTGGTGATCAGCACCCCGCTGGGATCGCGCGCCTATGCCGACGGTCAGGCGCTGCGGTCGGCTGCCATTCGCTACGGGGTGATGCTGGTGACGACCCTCACCGGCGCGGCGGCGACGGTCAGCGCGATCAAAGCGCTGCGCCAGAAGGAACTGCGCGTCCGTTCCCTGCAGGAACACTACCGCCTGACCATGACGGTCGAGAGCAACACAGCGGTCCCATGCACACACCAATGAGGAATCATCATGAGCACCAGAGTCAAGAAAGTCGTTCTGGCGTACTCCGGCGGTCTCGATACCAGCATCATCGTTCCATGGCTCAAACAGAACTACGGCAACCCGGAGGTCATTTGCTATTGCGCCAATATCGGGCAAGATGACGAATTGAGCGGGCTTGAGGAGAAAGCGATTGCGACCGGCGCCTCGAAGTGTTACATCGAAGACCTGCGCGAAGAGTTCGTGCGCGATTTTCTCTTTCCGCTGCTCCAGTCCGGCGCAGTCTACGAGCGCACCTATCTGCTCGGCACGTCGGTGGCGCGTCCGCTGATTGCCCGCCGCCAGGCGGAAATTGCGCTGCAGGAGGGCGCCGATGCGCTGGCGCATGGCTGCACCGGCAAAGGCAACGACCAGGTGCGCTTTGAACTGACGTATATGGCATTTGCGCCTCATCTGAAGGTCATCGCTCCCTGGCGCGAATGGAACATCCGCAGCCGCGAGGATGCGCTCGATTACGCCGCCGAGCACAACGTTCCGGTGACCGCAACGCTCAAATCAATCTACAGCCGTGACCGGAATATCTGGCACATGTCGCACGAAGGCGGCATCCTCGAAGACCCCTGGCAGGAGCCGGAAGAGGCGATGTACACTCTGACGACCGCGCCTGAAGCGGCGCCGGACGAACCGGAGTACGTGACCATCGGGTTCGAGCAGGGCGTGCCGGTAAGCGTCAACGGTGAGCGCCTGGGACCGGTCGATCTGCTGCTGACGCTGAACGACATTGGCGCGAAACATGGCATCGGGCGCGTCGACCTGGTCGAAAACCGGCTCGTCGGCATGAAGAGCCACGGCGTGTACGAGACTCCCGGCGGCACGATTCTGCGGGTGGCGCACCAGGGTCTCGAACAATTGACGCTCGACCGCGATACGCTGCACTACAAGGACGTGATCGCCCATCGCTACGCCGAACTGGTCTATTACGGGCAGTGGTACACACCGCTGCGCGAGGCGCTCGACGCCTTTGTGCGCGTGACCCAGCGCAACGTCACCGGCGAAGCGCGCCTGAAACTGTACAAGGGGAACGCCATGCTCGTCGGGCGACGCGCCGTGAAGAGCCTCTACAACCCGGACATTGCCAGTTTCACCATGAGCGACAGCTACAACCAGAAGGACGCCGAAGGGTTCATCAAGATTTTCGGATTGCCGGTGAAGGTGCAGGCGTTGCTGGAGGGGCGGTAGGGGTTGAAGGTTATAAGGTTGAAGGTTGAAGGTGGGGCAGGTAGGGGCGTTGCGGTGCAACGCCCACCCGACCGACGCCCATGCATGCGGGACCGCTACCGCCCATCCGCCCGGCGACTGAAGTCGCGGGCTACGGAAAGCGAAGCCCGCGCAGGCGGGCTTCATCGGGCGATACCGGATTATTTTTTTCAAAAACCATAAGCCGCGGGCTACGGCTGCGAAGCCTGCCTTCGCAGGCTCTACCAGATTTAGTTCTTAATGTTCATAAGCCCTTGCTCAGGTCATGCAAGCCCCGGCGGGGCTGCCACGGGCTCAAGAGTCATCGGTTGTGCATGGAGATGGCGCGACCTCATTTGTCATTGCGCTTTTTCTTGGCGGTCTGGAGCGGCGTCCAGCGCGCGAGTCAGCCCCAGAGGGGCTTTCACATTCTCAGCGAGGGCTTTAGCCCGCAGCGGTACGGCGGTTTCTGACACATCATGTCTGCCCCCGTCACCGCGCAGAGAACTATCGATGTCTGCGCTGCACAGCGCTTCCAGCAGGGTGATGTAGTTGATGCGCACAGTGATGGTCACCCTGGAGCCATCTCTGAGTTCCTGGTTCTCAGTTCTCAGTTCTTGGTTCTCAGTTCTCCCTTCGAGGAATGACAATGCTGGCAGACACCTTCTCACTTGCCCCCGGCTTCACGGCGACAGCAACCGCCTGCGGCTTGAAGCCGAACGGTATGCTCGACATGGCGTTGATCGCAGCGGACGCGCCGTTCAGCGCCGCCGGTCTTTTTACGACCAATCGGGTCAAGGCGGCGCCAGTGATCTATGACCAGAACGTGCTGGCGACGAATGCCGGGTCTATCCGCGCAGTAGTCGTCAATGCAGGCAACGCCAATGCCTGCACCGGACCGCAGGGCGCCGCCAACTGCCGTGCGATGGCGGAGATGACCGCTGAACGCCTTGGATGCCGTGCGGATCAGGTGCTGGTGCTTTCAACCGGCGTTATCGGCAGGCAACTCGACATGGCGAAGGTCGCGCAAGGGATCGCCAGCCTGACCGGACCAACCGCGCACCAGGGGGCAGGCGCCGCTGCGCGCGCCATCATGACCACCGACACCCGCCCGAAAGTCGCCGCGCGCACCACCCCCGTCGCCGGGAAGACCGTCACGATTGCCGGAATGTGCAAAGGCGCCGGGATGATCCATCCCAACATGGCGACCATGCTGGCGATTGTGACCACCGATGCGCAGGCGTCCCCCGCGATCCTCGACCGCGCCCTGCGCTATGCCGCCGACCGCAGTTTCAACCGCGTCAGCGTCGATGGCGACACCAGCACGAATGATACGCTCCTCCTGCTGGCATCGGGAGCGTCCGGCGTCTCGGTAAGCGATACCGACGTCGCAGAGGGGCTTCCGTTCGAGCAATTCACTGCAATGCTCACCGAGGTGTGCATCGATCTGGCGAAACAGATCGCGCGCGATGGCGAGGGCGCCACACGCCTGGTGGAAATTACAGTCAGCGGCGCGGCGGACGAGCAGCAGGCGCACCAGGTGGCGAATGCCATCGCGCGCTCGCCGCTGGTGAAAACCGCCATCCACGGCGGCGACCCGAACTGGGGGCGCATCGTGTGCGCCGCTGGCTACAGCGGCGCTGCCATCGACCCTGACCGGCTGGCGCTCTGGTTTGGTCCGGCGTCATCGCCAATCCAACTGGTTGCTGGCGGGCTGCCGCTCGACGCCGATCTGGCAGCGGCATCGGCGCTCCTGCGGCAGGATCCGGTCTTCATCACGCTCGACCTGGGGCTGGGCACAGCGCGCACAACGGTCTGGACGTGCGATTTCAGCAAAGAGTATGTTGAAATCAACGCGCACTACACGACATAGGGGCGCTGCTGCGTCGCCGCCATCAACTGTTGCACACGGGCGCGGTACTGCTCGAACGCCTGCCGCCCTTCCGCTGTCAGTGAGCAGACCGTCAGCGGCATTTTACCGCGGAACGTCTTTTCGATGCGCACATACCCGACCTGCTCCAGTTTTGAGAGTTGCGCCGAGAGATTCCCCTTCGTCAGCCCGGTTTCACGTTGCAGATACAGAAAGTCGGCGCGCTCCACGCTGTAGAGGAGGGCGACGATCATTAACCGCGCTGGCTCGTGAATGAAGCGATCCAGCGTATCAACATGATAGTCATGCGCCCCGGTCATGCCGCTTCCTCCTGGCTGGCAGTCGCACGGCGATAGCGCCGGAACGTCACGCTGCCGCTCACAGCCAGCCACACGCCAGTCAGCCCGATGACGCTGAGATGACCGGTATACCAGTCCATCGTCAATGATGCGGCGCCGCCCACGAGCAGACTGAACAGCGCTGCAGCGTAGAAACGCTTTACGTCCAGGGAATGCCCAAGGTAGAGCATCATCAGGGCAAACAGTGCACCGGCACCTACCGGAAACAATTGGCTGGGGAGAGAAAAACGACTCAGGGAAGTGAACAGCGCCCAGATGATGATAAACCCGGTGATCGTTCCCATCAGCAGGCGCGACCAACCCAGTTCTGTGTACTCTACATATCCGGTATTGGAATACGTCGTTCTGGTCTTAATAGCGTCGAGCGCGCGGCGTCCCAGCAGCAGACCCGCCAGAAACAGCGCGGGCATCATGACCAGCGCAATCCCGCTAATGGAGGCGTCCAGAAAACGCGCCGCGAACAATGTGAGACTGCTCAGGACAAGCGCGCCGCCGGTGAACAGTTCAGGCAGTCCGTCGATCAACCAGTAGCGACGTGTGCGCTGTGCGAATTCAGGAATTGGTCGCATAGCGATCCTCCGGTTCTTGCAACAGTCGTACAAATGTATGCTCAATCGCCTCGATGTCCAGCGTATCTGCAATCAACGCCTCGCAAGGACCAGCGAAGATCGTCCGTCCATTGCGCAGGGCAATGAAATAATTGCACACGCGAGCAACCTCGGCGATGTTGTGAGTTGCTATAAGCGTGGTACATTCTGGATGGTCCATATGGTAGCGGGCAAGCCAGGCATAGAAATCGTTGCGACTGATGATGTCCAATCCATTAGTCACTTCGTCCAGAAGCAGCAATCTCGGCTCGTGAATCGTCGCACGTGCAATCGCCACACGCTTGCGCAAACCAAGCGACAACGCACCACAACGGTCACCCTGGCGGTCGAGCATCCCTCTGTTCGGGTTAACGTCATTACCGCTCGGCTGTATCATTCATGGCGGTTGTTGGGAAACCGCAAGCGCGCCCAATGATCGATCACATCGATCACGCGCATATCGTCGTAAAGCCCATCGCGCTCAGGAACCGATCCGATCACTGACAAAGCATCAGCGCTGCGGTGCGGCAGTTGATATCCGCAGACGTATGCGTCGCCCTCGAACTGATCAATCAGCCCTGTCAGCAGACGGAAGAGGGTCGTTTTACCTGCACCGTTTGGACCGATAACGCCCACAAGGGCGCCAGATGGAATGGTAAGCGTCATATGATCAAGAATCACCCTTTGACGCACTCGAACCATCACATCAGTAAGCGCTACGGCAGGGTGCATTGATGATGCGACATCAGATAACATAGAGCATATCCCGCCATTCACTGGATGATCCTACTTCTTTCGACGCCGCATCATCCAGATCCAATATACCCCAAACGCCACAAGCAGCGCGGCAGGCGCCAGGATCAGCGCATATTCCATTGTGTGACCTCTCTATCTCAGAAGCAGGCGACCGCGACGAAAGGCGCGCCATACGACCAGTGACGAACCAATGGCGCACACGGCGCTGATGATCAGCAGGTCACGCGGCTCGAGGGCGGACAGGACAGATGACGTGAGGGATGCGATCATCCGTGGCGCAAGGAGACCTGCGATAACCATCATCGCCACCGGCGGATAGAGCAGCATCTGCTGCGCCGCCTGAACCGACGGGGCGCGCCATGATACCATCAGTCCAACATTAATCAGCGTCAACAGAACCATAAGTCCGAGAAGGAACGCTGTCGCAAACCAGGCAACCGCTGGCGCTGAAGGTGTGAAAAGAACAGCAACGATTCCATAAAACAGCATTGCAGCTCCAAAACTGAGCAAAGCGACCGCCAGCAATGCCAGCGCTTTGCCTGCAACCAGAATCCAGTCAGGGACAGGGGAAAGCAGCAGCACTTCGAGGGTCGAGCGCTCGCGTTCACCCGCGAAGCTGTCAG
>JAUQOW010000070.1 GCA_030550675.1 Chloroflexota bacterium | reverse complement strand
TACATGATCGCCATGCAATCGGCGATTGCGCACTACGGCGGGGTGATCAACAAGCTCGATGTTGCGGAGGAGGGGGTCAAACTGCTGGCGATCTTCGGCGCGCCGACGGCGTATGAAGATCATTCGGAGCGTGGCGCGCGCGCTGCGCTGGCGATGCAATCCGCCCTGAGCCGCGTGAATGCGGAGATTGAAGCGCACCTATCCAGCATGGACGACTCGCACGCTCAATCATCGTCGTCTTCGATAGCGCTGCTGCGTCAGCGGATCGGGTTGAACCCCGGCGTGGTCTTTGCCGGAAATGTGGGCGGCGCCAACCGCAAAGAGTATACCGTGATGGGCGATGCGGTGAACATTGCTGCGCGGGTGATGAGCGCAGCCCCGTGGGGCGACATCTGGTGCAGTCGGGCGCTTGCCGAGACGACGGCGCGCATCATATGCGAGCCGCAGGGCGCGATCACGCTCAAAGGGAAAGCGGAACCGCTTGAAATCTGTCGCATTGCTGGCGAACGCGAGAGCGGCGAAGCGACGCTGTTGTTTCAGGGCGGACTGACACCTCTCGTTGATCGCGAGCGTGAAATGGCGTGGCTGGGAGACCGCCTCGATGCTGCGCTTGCTGGCACAGGTCGGGCAGTGCGGTTGGTGGGCGAAGCGGGCGTCGGGAAGAGCCGCCTCCTCGCGGCGCTGGTTGAGATCGCGCGCGATCGTGGGATGCGGGTTGTGTCGGCGGTGTGTCTTTCGTACACCTCAAGCATCCCGTATGCCGCGTGGGGCGAGTTGCTGAAATCACTCTGCGGCATGGTTGCAGGCGAAAGCGCCGAGGTTCGGGCGGGGAAAATCGCTGCCCATCTGTCGGCGCTCGGTCCTGGCATGGACGAGTGGCTTCCGTTGCTGGGGGATCTGGTGCGGCTCGACATTCCCGACAATCGGTTGACGCGAGGTCTTGATCCGCAATTGCGGCAGGAGCTGCGGTTTGACCTGCTTGAGCGCCTGTTGCTGCACGCCGCCACGCAGAGTCCGTTGCTGGTAGTCTTTGAGGATTTGCACTGGGCAGACCCGGTCTCACTTGAACTCTGGCGGCGTATCGTGCAGGCGATACGCGACCATCCGATCCTGTTGCTTGGGACGCACCGTCCAGCGGCTACGCTGTCGGACGATGATCAGGCGGCGGTGCTCGAAGTGCGAGAACTTCCAGCGGATGACAGCGATCGACTGGTGACGATTCTGGCAGGAGATGTGGAGCTGCCTGAGGCATTGCGCCGTCAGATCGCAGCGCGAGCGGCGGGCAACCCGCTGTTCCTGGCGGAATTGCTGCGGGCTGTTCTGGCTCAATCGAACCAGGCGTTTCTCCATACTATCGATAACCTGCCCGATAGCCTGAACGGTTTGCTTCTGGCGCGCATTGATCGCCTCGACGAACATGCGCGCAATGTGTTGCGCGTGGCGTCGGTCATCGGGCAGCGTATTCCGTTTGGCGTCCTGCAGGCGATCCAGAGCATTGATCGTATCGCGCTGTTGCGCCAGTTGACCCACCTGGACGAGCAGGAAATCACGATGCTCGAACGGCTCGAGCCGGAACGGGTGCATATATTCCGCCATGCGCTGCTACAGGAAGTGGCATACCAGAGCATGCTGTACGCCCGGCGGCGCGAATTGCACGGTCGGATCGGCGAGTATCTGGAGCAGCGCTATGCCGACGATCTGGACGACTACTACGGTTTGCTGGCGCATCACTACCGCCTCAGCAACCGGCGCGACAAGGCGATCCACTATTTGCTGAAAGCCGGTCATGCGGCGCGCGCCGTGTTTGCGAACGAAGAGGCGTTGCAGTACTACGCCTGGGCGCTCGAGGCGCTGGCTGGCGATGAGCGTGATCCCCGCAGTTGGGAAACGCGCCTGGCGATTGCCGATGTTGAGGCGACCCTCGGTCGCTACGACCGGGCGCTAGATCATATCGCGCGCGTGCTCGAAGCGCCGGGCATTTCGCCCGATGTAGCGCAGCAGGCATACCACCGGCGCGGCGCTGTGCTCGAAAAACAGGGAATGTACGCTGCGGCGCTCGAAGCGCTTGAGCAGGCGATGAACATCGTGCGGGCGCATCCGGGGGAGGTCTTGCCGCTGGCGGCGGCTCGCATCTGTGCAGACATTGCGCTGGTGCGACGGCGACGCGGCGAATACGATCTGGCGCTGGCGGCATGCGAAGAAGGGCTGGCGATGCTGCGTTCCGATCCCCAGAGCGCCGAGGATGAGCAGATCGAGGCGCGCCTGCACGCGGAGAGTGGTGCAGTGCTGACGTTGCGCGGCGAGTATGCCCGGGCGCGTGAGTTCTTCGAGTGCAGTCTGCGGGCGCGCGAAGCGATTGATGACCTGCCAGGCATGATTGCGTCGCACAACAATATCGGGTATCTCTGGCAGTTGCAGAACGATCATCAGCGCGCCCTCGAACACTACCGCGTGGCTGAAGCGCTGGCGCGTAAGATCGGATTGCGGTACGCTATCACCTACGCCCTGGGCAATATCGCCTACTCACTGACGGTGCTCGGTCAGTACGCCAAAGCTGAAGCGCATTGTCGGGAGGCGCTGGATCTGTCGCGCCGGCTCAAGGCGCAACTGGAAACCGCGCAACTGCTCAACACTCTGGGCATCATCCACTATCGTCGCGGCGACTACGCGCAGGCGCAGCAGGCATACGAGGAGGCGCTGCGTCTGCACCACGGGCTGGGCAGCACCGATCAGGAAGCCAATGCACTGGTTCATCTCGCGCAGACCTACAGCGCCCAGGGCGATTATGCACGTGCGGCGGAACTCGCTCGCCAGGCGCTGGCGACGGCTGAGGCGTTGCAGGCGCCATCGCTTCAAACCGAGGCGCTCAATACGTTGGTGGAGGCGTTGATCGAACTGGGCAATCTGGACGATGCAGCCGCGTATGCGGAACAGGCAGTTGAATTAAGCCGCTCTCTCGGCGCCGATGACTTGATGGCGATTGCGCTGCGATTGCGCGGTGCAGCGACGGCAGCGCAGGGACGGTCCTGGCGCGAGGACTTCGTTGCCAGCGCGGCGCTGTGCGAGGCGGTTCAGGATCGCTTCGAACTGGCGCGCACCTGGAGCGCCTATGGCGCAGCATTGCTGAAAACGGGAAACCTGGACGAAGGAATTGCGTATCTAAAACGAGCATACGATACGTTTACCGTATTGAGCGCCAATGGAGAAGCGTCCCGCATGCGTGTTACGTATCGTGAAGCGCTCGCAGCATAGCGCGTCAGTCCTTCAGAAAGGAGCGATGCCATGGCTCAGTCGGAAGTCGAGCGGGTGATCGGGCGTGCAGTGATCGACCCGGAGTTTCGCCAGGCGTTGATCGACAATGCGCGCGAGGCGTGCAAGGAGTACGACCTGACCGAAGACGAACTCGACGCCCTTGAAAAGCTGGATAGCACCAGCCTCCAGGCGTTTGCCATGACCCTCGACCAGCGCCTGTCGAAGCGCGGCGGCACGGGGTTGATGTGAGGCGAGGCGATAGGCGCAAGGCGAGAGGCGTGAGGAGTTGAGGGCGGGAAGGTGTGCGGCGCCAGGCAGAGAAACGTCTCTGCCTGGCGCTTGACGTTCGAGATCGGGTTCAGAGTAGTGCGTCTCGTTGTCTCTGTAGAGAGACGTTCCTAAGAGCAGGGTGATTCCTGTTGTGAAGGATCGCCCTGTTGCTGCATGCGTCGTTTCCGTTCCTCGACGATTGAGTCGAGAATCTCGAAGGGCTTCTCACTAAAAGGGGGGTTTAACGGCCATGTTATGTTATACGAATCGATGTTGCCAGGAGATACTGCTGCGCTTCCTAGTTATCTTTATACTTGCGAGATGTGGTCCTTGGCAGATCAGCATTCTTTGCGAATGCAAATTTCCATTGATTTGCAAATTGGAAGATGTTGACTGCCAGAAGGTCAAACCCTCCGACTACCAGACAGGTGGTCTCTATCTCCTGACCGCTTGGTAGCTTTACAAGACGTTTATCACTTGCATCGCATTGAAACACTCCTTCAAGTCCTTCTTCTGTTTGACGGATGGATTTCGTCTGAAGCGACTTGACCTGAATACTTATTGTCTCTTCTGAAAACCAAAGTCTCCTGAACTTTTGCGATCGTGGTTGTCATATCTGACCAGATGAGATATTCTTGGATCATTAAACCACAATTGCGAAAGTTTATACTCAGCTAGAAAACCCATGAGAATGCCTCTGAGACTGGGACGAGACGCGAGGATCTCGTCAAGCTCTTCCAGCGTAACATCCCAGTCCTTAAGAATTCCCACCTGAAGCTCCTTTCCTTCGAGGATTTCTTCCATCTGTCTTTACAAATACCAGAAAGTAGGAATGGTTTTTTCTAGCGTGCTCCTGCTTCTTGATACGACTCACTGCCGGCTTGTTAGGGCGGACGAGAACGAAGAGATCTTTTGCATAGAATCCAAGAGACTGATAGTGGACGATAATTTCGACATGCGTCAGGTGTTGAATGTTCGCACTGACCTCATCCTGGCACTTGACAATTAATATCCCATACGGTCGCAAGACGCGATGAGCCTCTTTACCAGCCTTGAAGTAGAGATCAAGCACTGCTTCGTGGTATTTTGGTCCCTCAGTCGTTGGTTCTCCGTTTGAATACGTTGAACGAAAAGCGACATATGTTCCAGCGCCTGCCAGGTGACTCTCCGAGCGACGGAAGAGACCTTCCATGTACGGCGGATCAAGAACGACGCAATCGATGGAACCTGAGTCATACGGAAGACTCCGACAATCAACGCCGTTCTCTATATCTGTAGCCAAAACCTTGTACTTATCTTTTGGAACATTTTTCCAAAAGATACCCTTGCCATACGTGACGTCCGCTACTGTTGAACCAGGCGGAACATGAAGGTCGAGAATTTGCGGAAACAATTCCTCGTTCGTGCCAATGTGAGCAGTGCAAATCAGGTTGCTGGTTGTGATTCCATCGGGAGATTTACGTTTGCGTTCATCATTGGATTTCGGAAACAATGTCAGTTGCTCTTCACGATTACTCATTGCAGATCCTTTTCCACTCAGATTGACGCCCTTGTTCGGTGTGGCGCACATTATACAGAACTGCCGTTCTGCTGTAAAGCAGCCGATAGGGTGATCACTTCGCACCAAAGCGTTTCAGCATAGCCGGATCGCGACTGTCAACCGGCGTCACCGCCGCCCAATCGATGATCACTCCCAATCGTCGCCCGTCAGCCGCCGTAAAGGTCGGGCTGCGCACTTCGACGAGCAGTGGCGCGCTGCGCGGTTCGACCATCACCGTGTATGCGCGCCAGACGGCGTCCGCTTCGACTTGCTGGCACGTCCTTTCGACACAGATGCGCACCGGGACGACGGCGCGATCCGGGTGGGGCGCCGCCAGCCGGATAGTCAACAGCGCTGATGTGCGCTCGGTGACGCCCCCCAGTCGCAGCAGGGCGCGCCCTGCGCTCCATCGCACCCGCCTGTCCGACAGTTCCTCGGCAGGGTAGACCCCGCCAGCATATCCGAAGTCGAGACCGTCGCCGACATCCAGCGACGACGGCGGATTGTTTCCGAGCACGCGCCACGACCAGTCCAGCACCCGTTGTTCATCGGCATATGCTCCGGCAAATGCGCGTCGCGCCTCGTCCAGGTCGCCGAGCATTCGCTCCAGATCGCCGAGGTGCGCACTGGCGATGTAGTAGGCGCGGCTCGCACCCCATGCTGCACGGTAGGCGACTCGCGCCCGCTCAATGTCGCCATTCGCCAGGTGCGCCGCTCCCAGCCGCAGCCAGCCGTCAGGGGTCGCTTTCGCCGAAAGGGCGTTCATATAAGCGCTCGCCGCCCGATCAGGCGCACCCAGCGCCATCCAGACATCCCCTGCCAGCGCGTGGCTGCCGCGTGCCAGGTTTTCACCCGCCCAATCCCACGGGTATGCCGTCAGCACCGTCCAGAGGAAGACCCCGATCAGCGGCGTGATCCCGATTATTCGCTGACGCTCGAAGCAAGCGGCGCGTTGCATCAGCGCCGTGAACGTCCATGCCGCGTATGGGATAAGCGCTGGAAACAAGAAGTGTCGGTAACGCGCTTCGCCGTGCGTCAGCAGCATGGTTGCAATCGCATAGCCGATCCAGAGCAAACAGAGCGCGGCGGGTGCGACAGGCAGACGACACGTCGGACTGGATTGGAACGCTTTCCGGTCCCGCAAGCGTACTGCGTGCGTCAGACCGACAATCGCCCCAAGAGCGATCAGGACGTAGAGCAGGTCGTCGAAGATTAACGCTGCAACGAAGAGCGGCAGATCAACGTCGGCGTAGTAACTTTCCATCAGAAACCGATCCTGGATCGGCTTAATGCGCGCCAGAAAAACCCAGTTGGGCCAGAGCTTGCGCGCGATGATCAGCGGGTCTTCTCGCAAGCGCTCCAGCCCGCGTTCGGTGGCGTAGTTCGCTCGCTCGACTGGGTTGACGATATCCTCAAGTATCCGATGGATGGTTTCACGGTCTTCGCGCGGTTCGTTGAACACCCACAGGTTATACGAGAGGCCAGTTTCGATCAGAATGAAGCCGCCATATGCCTGGTAGTTGCGGATCGTCCAGGGTGCGATGACTGCTGCCGCACTCGCCAGACAGACGAACGCCGCCATGATTGGCATCGCCAGTCGGCTGCGACGCATGCCGTCCTTCTGCTGCCGGTGCAGGTGAAACGCCAGCCACCCTGCAGCCAGTGGGAGAAACAGGAGCGCCAGTGATCGGGTGAGCGCTGCCAGCCCCAGCGCCACCCCCGCCGCGATGATCAGGAGCCAGCGTGTCGCTGTGGATCGCTGCTCATTGACCCGAACCAGCGCGAGCAGACCCGCCTGGAACAGGACGGTAAAGAGCGTCTCTGACATGTACAGGCTTGCGAATGTGGCATTCGTACAGAGAACAGCCGTGATCAGCGCCGCCAGCAGCGCCGCCTGTCGGTTCACCAGCCGGATCGTCAGCGCATACGCCAGGTAAACGCTGAGCACGCTCAGTGCAATGTTCGGCAGCGCCGCCAGGTGGAGCGCGCGCGCGGCGCGGGGCCAGCCGTCGTCGCCTGCCAGCCTCCAGGACGCCGCCAGGAAAAGCGGATAGAGCGGCGCGCGCAGCCAGTGGTACTGATCGTAGAAAGACCAGCCGCGTCCTTCCAGCAGATCGCGCGCAACGGTGATGTACTCAACCTCGTCGTTGGCTGGCTCGTGGAGCGGTTGACTCCAGAGCGCCAGACGCAGCCCTGCTGCCAGGGCAAGAATCAGGACAAGAAGAAGGCGCTCCTTCGACGAACTGTTCATAGCACGAGGAGTCCTGCGCTATGGCGCGCCCACGACTCGGGCTTCATCAATGGCGACTCCAAGAGGGCGATTGTCCGGGCTTGTCCGATCAACGCTGCGTGGACGATAGGTTGTGCTCTGAACGCTGACCAGCGCCTGACCGTCATCAGCGGCGCCAGGCGGCAACGGCAGCCGCACTGTGTGCCAGCCTGGCGGCGCGGTCATTCGACTGACTTCGACGCCATCGACACGGATGGTGATCTCCGGCGGCGGCGCTCCCGGCAATCGGTCGCCATTGAGCCGCAGTTCGAGCACGCCATTGGATCGCGCCGCCAGCAGAATCTCGGCGTGGTCCGTCGTCCAGCGGAAGCCATTCTCTGCGAAATGAAATCCGCGAATATAGCCGAGATCAAGATTGCCAATGTCCAGGTTGTCCTGGAGCGGTGCAATCGGACGAAACACATCCCACGACCAGCGTTGCAAGTCTTCGAGCGACGCCGTTTCGTACCTCAGATCGCGGCGCGCTGCGCGATCGTTCCCTTGCAGACGGTAAACGGCGCCACGGATCAGGTGCGCATACGGGTGGTCAGGAATGGCGGTCAGGGCTGCATTCAGATGGTCAAGCGCTGTGTCGGCATCGCCGTGCATCAGAGCAACGCGCGCCAGGATGACGCGCGCCAGCGCGGAGCGCTCGTCAAGGCGCAGCGACGCCCCGGCTGCTATGCGTGCGGCGTCGTTATCGCCTCGCGCAAGTGCGCGTTCCGCCTGCCAGAGCCAGGCGTGTTTCTGCGCCAGCATCAACGCTTCCGCCGGATAGGGGCGATGTGCGAGCATCACGGCAATCAGCGCGATGCATGTCGCCCCGGCTGCCACCACCGCCGGTGCGCGGCGCTTCGCTGGCATCCGCCATACGCTCAGGCGCACAATTGCCCAGGCGGCGTAGGGGATAAGCGCCGGATAGATTGGGAGCCGGTAGCGCGGCTCAACATGAAAGATCAGCATTGTCAGCACAATGTAGAGCGTCCACGGTGCGGCAACAATGAGCGTCCAGCGCTGCGCTGGCGCCAGCCAGAGTCCTGCGGCGCCGCCGAGCAGGATAACCAGCCAGAGACCGTCGCCAAGGATGAGGCGCAGCCAGACCTGCAACGGCGGAACCCAGATCGCCGGACGGTTGCGCATATCGTCGAAAAACTGGAGGGCGGTAAAGAGGCGCGCCTCGCGCCAGACCTTGGCGGCGACGTGATCAGGATTGGCAAGAATGACAGCAATCCCGCGTTCGGTCGCCAGGCGCTGCCGCGCCGCCATATCGTCGCCAAGGGCGTATAACTGGCGTTTGACCGCTTCGCGCCCGGCGGGATCGTTGTCAAGCCAGAGATTTTCCGCTCCGGTGGTATCGATGATAATAATGGCGCCGTAGGTCAGATAATTGCGCAGCGTCCATGGCGCAATGACCAGGACGGCGGCAAGGACGAAGATCGCCGCAGCGCGTTTTCCGGCGCGCACCATCAGCCAGAGCGCCCCCAGCGCCAGCAGCGGCAGCGCCACAGAACGCAAAAGCGCCAGCAGTCCCAGGCAGACCCCGGCGAGCAGCGGTGGCCATCGTGAAGTGAACGCGCTGTGCGACAGCAAGGCGAAGATGACGGTCAGCCCGAAGAGAAAGAGGGTTTCAGTCAGCAGTTCGGTCGCTGTAAACGCCAGCGTGTAGTTGAGCGCCGTCAGCAACCCGGCGACGACGGCAATGCGCCGCTCGTCGAACAGGCGCAGCGCCAGGAGATAGAGCGGTGCAACAGTTAACGCGCTGATCACCGCCTGCACCAGGCGCAGATTCTGAATCAGCAGATCGAACGCGACGATGCACGCCGCCAGAAAAATGGCGTAGAGCGGCGGGCGCATCAGGCGCAATTCGACGTACTGGCGCGTGCGCAGCAGCGTCAGCGCCTGATTCAGATATTCCTGCTCATCGCCCCCCAGCGGGTACAACTCGTGCCAGCGCCACACCAGCAGTCGCAACACCAGCGCAAGCGCGATCAACCCGATGATAGTTGGGATATGTGCGATGCCTGAGCCGTCTGATTGTGTCAAGCGTTTGATTAGCGGCATAGTATTTGGTTAGGGGTTAGGGGTTAGGGGTTGGAATAATAACCTTTAACCCCTAACTCCTAACCCCTATTTCCCGCTTCCCACTCTCTGCCTCCTATGCCCCACTCCCTTACCTCAACCCGATCCAGCCGCACCATCAGCCAGTGCACCTGCCCCACGGCGGCTTCGCCCTGCTGGCTTAGATAGCGCGCCGCATCGGGAACGAAGACAGGACCGCACAGCTCGATGATAACATCAGCGCCTTCTGGCAGTGGCGGCAGAGTGACCTCAAAGGTGCGCACGCCATCGGGGTTTGCGGGGAGGACGCCAATCTCGTCTCCAGCCAGCAAGACCCGTACCGGTGAAGCCGGATGAAGATCGGCGGGCCATCCGCGTCCATCCACGACAAACATCAGACGTTGCGGGTATGCGCGTCCAGCGCCAGGGAAGCGCAGCAATGCGCCATCGGTGCACCAGCGATAAGTCCTCCGTTCAGCGGCGTCGCCTTCACCCAGGTAGCAACCGCGAATGTACCCCAGATCAAGATTTCCGCCCAAATCGATAACGCTCGTTGGCGCGGGGCGCAACCATTCCCATGCCCATGCAACCGGGTTAGCCGCGTCAACATACCGTGGGGTAAACGCGGCGCGCGCGCCCGTCTCGTCTCCCAGGCTGCGCAGCAGGTCGCCACGCAGCACGCTGCCCGGCACATCTCCTGTGGCGGCGAGCGTCTCAGGCGGCGGCAACAACGCCAACGCCTCACGGTAGCGCCCCTGATGCGCGGCGATCAGCGCAGCGCCCAATCGCGCCGTGTCGCGGCCCGGCGTTCCGTGACGCAGAATGGCTTCGGCGGCGATAAAATCGCCGGATTGCAGCGCCGTCAGGAAACGCATATCGTCCAACGCAGAGGGGCGTGCCGTGATGGCAATTCTGGTGATTGCCAGGCTCGACGGGTACGGTCCCAGATACGATGCCCACTGCGAATCGCTCCCCGGCGGTCGCGGCTCCAGGTACGCATGGGGTGATGCGGCGATCAGGGCCAACAATCCGGCGAGCACGCCGCAGGCAACGCCGTAGCGTGTGCGTAATGCATCGAACAAAAGATCGCGTCGGTAAAAGAGCGCATTAATTGCTAGCGCCGCCAGAATGAAAAGAAATGGCAACAGTGGCATGCGGAAGCGATTGATGGCAAACAACAGCGGCGCCAGCAGGACGTTGAAGAGCAGCCAGATCCCGATGAGCGATGCTGATGCCCCGGATTCAGGCGCAAAACGACGCACCAATGCCCAACCGAGAACTCCTAGCGGCAGAGCAAGCACATACAACGTATCGTCCAGCAGGAACGTCATCAGAACATACCAGACCGGCAGGCGACCGGTCGAAAACCCGTCAGTCAGGCGTTCGGCGCCGGTATAATTGATGCGGAACAGGTCAACCAGTTCGATCAGCGATTTCTGGACGAATGCCAGCGGGCGATCCACGATCAGGCAGAGTCCCTCGCGGACCATGGCTGCCTGACGCGCTGCCTGGCTCGGTTGAGGGCCAGGATGGGGCAGACAGGTATCTCCAGGCGGCGCCGTACGCTGATCGGGAAACATCGCCAGTACGAAATCGCGCGTCGGCGCGTCGCGCCGCGCTCCGTCGTGCGCCGACCACGCGCCGATGAGCAGGTTGAACGCGCCGCTGGTATCCACCAGGATCAGTCCGCCGTAGATCCGAGAGTTGTATACCGTCCATGGCGCAATGATCGTTGCTGCGACTGCCAGGAACGCCAGCGCATGCCGCAGGTTGCGCTGTTGGGCAAACACTGCCCACCCGGCGATCACCGGCAGCGCTAGGAGCGTCTGACTGCGGGTAAGCGTTGCCAGTCCGAACAGGACGCCAGCAACGATGACGCCGGTGAGCGAATGCCCCGTGTGCTGCGAACAATCTGATCTTATCGACGTTGCTAGCGCAATGCTGCGAAGAAGCGCACACATGCCGCCCAGGATAAGACAAATGTACAGCGTTTCAGAAAGGATCAATTGCGGGTAGATAACGAAGGGAAAGTAGACGCTGGCGAGCGCAGCCGCAATCAGGGGCGCCGCTTTCAGATCGGGAGGTGCGATCTGTCGGGCAAGCGCATAGATCAGCGCGATGCTGATCAGGCTTAGCGCGGTTTGAGTTACGACGATAGCAGCGGGAGGACTGCCAAAAACGAACACGTGCGCTGCCAGGAAAAGGGGATAGAGCGGCGCGCGCGTCCACAGGTATCCCTGATGCCAGTCAAAGCCGCGCCCGTGCGCCAGCCACCAGGCGGCTGAAAGATATTCGCCCTCATCGGATATCAGCCCCTGCCGGGGCAGCGCTCCCCATAGCGCAACACGGAAGATCGCCGCTGCCGCCAGGAGCGTCAGAAGCTGCAAATGCGCCACAAGGCGTTGATCAAGACGATATTGGGACGACCGTTTCATAGATGTCGGGATTATACCCGACATAAGCACATCTGGCGCAGGCTTCTTCCCCCGATCATGCTCGATGCTTTCCCGTGGCGCCGGATGCCGGTGTGCAGGCTTGGTGTGTCAGGAACCAACGCTGCGGCTGCCAGCGATCGATTGGTCAGATAGTCCGGCATTCCTGGTCGCTTTGGGCTGAAGCCCTGGCTGAGATCGCACAAGCCTTTTCGGGGCTTCAATGTACTGAGCCCGCAGCTCATAGAACGCTCAGCTCGGTAGCACGGGCATGCCGGATTCATTTCTTGAGCCTCATTAGCCCACAGCGGTTCAGGCGTGATACGCGCCGTTGGCGCTCACTGAGGCTCGGCGCTCAGATCGTTGCCAGCGCGCAGTCAATAGCATCTCTCAATTCCTGTGAGGTGAACGGTTTTTGCAGGAAACCGTTCAGACCAAGATGCGAGAATCGTCGGCTGGCGATATCCTCGGTATATCCGCTCATCAGCACAATCGGCGCGTCAGGACATATCTGACGAAAATCCCTGACTGTCTGATAGAGATCGCGATCGGGGATTGTTGCGTCGAGCAGGATAAATGCCAGATGCTGGCGGTGCTGTCGGGCGAGGATGATAGCTGTTTCGGCGCTGTCAGTTGTGAGCGCCGGATGTCCCATCCATTCCAGCATGCGCGCGGCGACGGCGCGCACGCTCTCTTCATCATCAACGACCAGAAAGATTTTCTGATAGTCTGGAGGCATGACCATCTGCCCATGAGAAGGAGACGCGAGTCGCACCGGCAGGTGGGTCGCCACAGGTAGAAAGACTGTGAAGGTGGTTCCCTCGCCGGGAACGCTGGCGACATGAATGGCGCCGCGGTGTCCGCGCACAATGCCGAGGGTGGCGGGCAGCCCCAGTCCGCGCCCGATAAACTTAGTACTGAAAAAGGGGTCAAAGATTCGTTCGAGCGTTGCGGCATCCATCCCGCACCCGTTGTCGCTGACAGAGAGCGTCGCATATGTTCCGCCAGGCAGATCGGGCGTTCCGACCGTCATCGCCAGGAGTGCTCGATCAACGGAACGTTCATCAGTTTCAATCACAACTTCGCCCGGTCGATCGCCAATCGCTTCTGCGGCGTTGATCGTCAGGTTGAGGAGGACCTGTCGCAGTTGAGCGGCGTCGCCTTCCACCAGCGGGTCACGATCGCTCAGGCGATAGACGAGCGAGACGCTCCTGGTAATTGAAGCCTGGAGAAGTTCCGCCATTTCCTTAATCAAATCGTTAAGACTCAGAAGCGAGGTTTGCAGCGGACTCTGCCCCACATAGGTCAGCATCTGGCGCGTGATCGCCGCTGCGCGCCGACCGGCGCAGGTAATGGCTTCGAGTGACAGACGTTCCGGCGCCCGCGGCGGCAGCGAGGCAAGCGTAAGTTCAGCGTTGTTCAGGATGATGCCAAGCAGATTGTTGAACTCGTGAGCAATGCCCTGCGCCATCACCCCCATGCTTTCGAGTTTCTGGCGGTGCTGAAGGACAAGTTCGTTTTTCCGGCGTTCGGTGACATCACGCGAAATAGCCAGCAAGGACTCAACATTGCCGTCAGGACCGATTTCGGGCACAATGCGCGACTCATAGAAACGATGCCCTGATGGCATCTGGAGATCAAATTCTATGGTTTGAACTGTTCGGGTCTCAATGGCAGCCCGGAAGCACGACTCCCACAAATGGGCAATATGTTCAGGCACGCCACGTTCACACAGCGTTTTGCCGATAATGTCTGCGCTGGTCATCCCGGTCGCCTGTTCAAACGCCGGATTGACATACAGGTAGCGCCCCTGGAGGTTGTACCGCGAAATGAGATCGGGCGCGTTTTCGGCGATCGCTTTGAACTGGCGTTCGCTGCGGAACAGTTGTTCTTCGACGCGCCTGTGTTCGGTGATGTCGCGCCCGACCAATTGATACCCGACCAGACGCTCGCCATCGTAGAGCGCACGGTTGGTCCATCGCTGCCAGCGCACCTCCCCGTTTGGCAGGATGACTCGATATTCAATCGTTCCTACTGGGGCCTCAGGAGTGAGCGACTCCAGATGGCGATTGAAATGCGGAATATCGTCGGGATGCATGAACCGCCTCAGGTCGCTGCCAATGATCTCTTCCCGCTTCAATCCCCAGTAGCGACAACCGGCTTCGTTAACGAGCGTGACAACGCCATCGGGTCGCGCGCGACAGATCAGGTCGGTCTGTTCTTCAACGACGGAACGATACCGCGCTTCACTATCGCGCAGTGCAGCATTGGCGGCTTCAAGACGCGCCAGGGTGGCGTGGAGACGTGCGCTGAAACGCCAGAGGATTGCCGCCAGCAACGCTACCGCGCCGACCAGCGCCGTGATCCGCAGCGCCGGCGCGAGCGGCTCCTGTGAGATGAACCACGGTTGCGCCGCCTCGCTTTCAATAGCGAGCGCCACTGCAACAAGGCAGGTGAAGAAGATCAGCGGTCCGACCTCGCGGCTATGAAGGTGCTGGAGCGTGCTGATCAGAATGAGCGGCGGGATCAACACCGCAACCGGCACACTGGCTGGTTCGATCCACACAACGGCGATTGCGCCAAACGAGAGGGTTATGGCAAAAAGCATCACTGCCGCATGGCGCCTTCGCCGCAACGCCAGGCGTCGCGCCAGCGCGAGCAGCAATCCGGCAACGGCGGCAATGACGGCGATTGCAGCGCCGGTCAGGTTGCCGCTGGCAAGAAAGAGACCGACGTTGACAATAGCCAGGGTCAGGGCAAACCCCAGCATGAGCGTGATCAGCGAGGCAAGGAGTGAGGGGTTGTAGGAGCGGTCGTTCAACCATTCCGGCTTGTTCATGGTTCTCCCCTTTCGCGGGGAGGAATTCACCATGCCTGATCCGCGACGTTGCGGTGCGATGGCGCCTCGTCTGTCAGCATGCGCCATTGGATGCTGATCGATCCTGATAACACAACCATACTCCTGCCTCGACCGGTTCCGGTCGAGCAGTGCGTCCAGACGTTTCAGCAATTCGTTGCTGACAGGTTCTCCTCAGCGGGGATGAAAGCAGCCACGCCGTGCGGTTGTCTGTTGACAGAAGATTAATCCCTATTGTAGCACGTTTGCCCGGCAGTGCAACGGAGATTACGAAACTGAATCGTTCCAGAAAAGGTGTGATTCCGCAATTTGACGCTTCCCGGCGATGCCGCTATACTCCCTGCCTGGTTGGTGAGGAGAGCGCATGATTCGCCTGGTTGCGCGTGCAGCAGTCGCGGGGATATTAGCCGCCGCACTTGCTGTGTTTACGTGGATCGATAACGAAGTCAACCGCGGCGTCACGTATGCGCCGTCTGCCGCGCCGATCCCGTGGGCTGACGTTCCGCAGATCGGCGTGAATGCGTACAATCTCCAGTTTGAACCCAATCCCGCCGATGTCACTCGCACCCTCGAACTGGCGCGCTCGATGGGCGCTCATTTTGTGCGCATCCAGATGCCGTGGGACGATGTTGAAATCCATGGCAAGGGCGATTTTGTTGATCGCCGCAACTCCGATCAGGTGCGCAGTTCCTGGGAGAAGTACGATTTCATTGTGGCTGAGGCGCAGCGCCTGGGGCTGGAGTTGATCGTGCGCATCGACCGGGCGCCGCAGTGGGCGCGCCCGAATGACGACGCTGATCCGCGTTTTCAAGCCGGGCTGCGCGAAAATGCCAGTTCGACCGGACCGCCGGAAAACTACGCTGACTACGCCGATTTCGTGGCAGCGGTCGCGGCTCGTTATCGCGGGCAGGTGAAATTCCTGCAAATCTGGAATGAGCCGAACCTGGCATATGAGTGGAGCTGGCGGGCGCCAGAACCTGAACGCTTCGTTGAATTGCTGCGCACGGCTGCGACCGCAGCGCGCGCCGCCAATCCCGATGTGGTCATCCTGTTCCCCAGTCTATCGCCAACGGATGGCAAAGAACCACGCATCGCGCCAATGAGCGAATTGGAGTATCTTGATCGCGTGTATCGCGCGGGCGGCGCGCCGTACTTCGATATCATGTCAGCGCAGGCGTATGGATTGGGACAACCGCCCGATGAGAACCGCTATATCCGGTTGCGCTGGCGGCCGGACGCGCCCTTCCGCGATCTTGATCGTCCAATCGATACCCGCATCGATGTGTCGCGCATCGTGCTGCTGCGCGAGGTGATGGAACGGCGCGGCGACGGCGGCAAGGCGATATGGATCAGTGAGTTTGGCTACAACAGCGCTCCTGACCACATCCCGGAACCGGCGCGCAGCACGTGGGGACCGCCGGTGTCTGAAGAAGTGAAGGGCGCGTATCTGGTTGGTCAACTGGAGCGCGCCCGTCGGGAGTGGCCCTGGGTGGGAGTCATGAATATCTGGTTTTTGCGCTGGGGCGGCTATCGTGAGCCGGATCCCGCCGACCCGACGCCCTATTTTGCACTGGTTGATCGCAATTTTCAGCCGCTGCCCGCCTACGATGCCGTGCGCGCCTATGCCGCACGCGGCGCGATTGCTGGCGCAGGCGCGCATTCCTGGCGTCACCCGGCTGTTGAGACAATTGAAGAGGGAAGGTGGCGCGTGCGCTTCACCGGTCAGTCAATTGCTCTTCGCCTCAATGCGCCTGCGGAGATCAGCGTTAATGGCGGAACGATGCAAAGGATCTCGCCGTCAGGCGATGGCGGTCTGGCGTCCATTACTGCGGGATTGCCCGATGATGTGCACGTACTGGAGATCAGGAGCGCCGCGGCGCCGGAACACTTCGTTGTCGGGCGTGAGCGACCGCTGCCGTGGGTATGGACGCTGGCGCCTGTGCTGATCACGCTGGCGCTGGCGTATGTCGGGGTGCAGGTGATGATCGAGATTGGGCGGTGGGCCGCGCGAAGGTGACAGCCGGAAGGGATGCTTGCAACGGCGCTAGCGGCGTGCGTGGCAGGGGCGTCCCCCGTGAGCGTCTGCCGGGGGCAGGCCTCCCAGGTGTAAAGTTTTAGGGTGCGAGGGGTGTTTGCCCCGTCCTGACGCCTGAAGCGGGCGATTCAGTACGATGGCTTGCCGAAAAACTCTACCCTTGTGAGCGGGGGCAGGCACGGGGGCCTGCCCCTACAATGACGGTGGCGGTCGTGGTAGGGGCGCCCGCTGCGGGCAGGCACGGGGGCCTGCCCCTACAATGACGGTGGCGGTCGTGGTAGGGGCGCCCGCCCCCGGCGGGCGCGGGAACCTGCCATCTGGCATTCGGATAGAATCGTCATCTTTCTTTTGCCTTCGCACCTTTGCGTGGGATTATTCAACGTTCATTGAGCGTAAAGGTATCTGGTTGTGCCCGCTCTAAGCCTCTCCCGACGCCTGACGCACCCATCGCCCGCCTCAGTCGCTGCAATGATGGCGCTGAGCCTGGCGTGCTTCTATGTCGGCGCGTTGCCGCTCCCGCTGCGCCTGACAGGTCTGGCGCTCTTTGCCCTGCTGACGCTCGTTCAGCCGGTTGGCGGTCTGGTCTGTGTGATCCTCGCTGCACCGCTCTATTTGATGCCGACCTCTATCGAGGGCGTGGGGCGCACGTGGCTCTTTTCGCTGCACGAAATCGCACTGCTGGTCACGATGGCTGGCGTGACGGGGCGATGGGCGCTTCAACAGATACAGCGTCGGAGTCCGCCTGATCCGCAGGCAATGGCGCTGCACATACGCACGGCGGGCGTCCTGTATGCGCCACACGCGCTGCTGGCGCTGGCGGGCGTCATCGGTGTGATGCTGGCGGTCCCTGAAGGGCGTGGCGCAGCATTGCGCGAGTTTCGCTGGTTGATCGTCGAGCCGTTGCTCTTCTATGGGCTTGTCCTGGTCACCAGAATGCCGCGTATGCTATTGGCTGGCGCTCTGGCGTTAAGCGGCGGTTGGGTGGCGGCCATTGGCGTGTTGCAGTTTGTGGGGCTGGACCTGGCGCCGTTGATTGGCGAAAAACGCGCGTTCAGCGAGAATGTTATCGTCGTGGATGGCGTGCGGCGGGTGACATCGGTGTATGGACATCCCAACAATCTGGGACTCCTTCTTGAACGGGTCGGTCCTCTGGCTGCGGCGCTCGCCATTGGCTTGCGGGGAGAAAAGCGCTCTTCGCGCTTCTTCGCCGTCTGCGCAACGCTTTCTCTGGCAGGAGTTGCAGTTTCCTTCTCGCGCGGCGCATGGCTGGCGAGCGTCGTCGCGGCGACAGTGATTGGCGCTGGCTGGTTTCTCTTCCGGTCACAGGATCAGCGGGCAATGCGCTGGTCGGCGCTGGCGCTGGCTGGCGTGGCGCTCGCGGCAGTTGCCGGGCTTGCGCTGACCCTGCGCGGCGGTCCTGGGGGAGGAAGCGTTGATGCACGTCTGCTCCTCTGGCGCGAGTCGCTTGAGTATCTTCAGCGCCAGCCGTTCGGGCTTGGACTCGACCAGTTTTACTACTACCACAACCCGGCATTCGGGCGCAGCCGGATCGACCCATCGCTGCTTGGCACAAGCGAGGAATATGCCGCTCACCCGCACAACCTGCTGCTTGATGCCTGGATCAATGTCGGTCCGATCGGAGTGCTGGCGTTCGGGTGGCTGCTGCTGGGCTTTTATCGGAATGCTTTTCGCTCTGTGCGTGAACGTCGCGATCTGATGGCATTGGGGGCGCTGGCGGCAATGACTGCCGGTCTGATTCACGGGTTGGTGGATCGCTTCTATTTTGTGCCGGACCTTGCAATCACCTTCTGGGCGCTGATGGCCGTCGTGAGCGTTGAAGTCAGGAGTTCCGGTCAGGACGCCGTCTGACCGTTCACGCCAGCGCGCAGGGGGGCGGGCATGATATGCCAGGAACCGCATTTCTTTGGGTATACCGTCAGTGGCGCGCCCCCTTTGACTGGCTCAAGGGGCGCGCTGCTGCCCGCCCTTCGACCGGCTCAGGGCACGCACGGGCGGCGGCGCATGCTGAACAATACTATGTTCATGAGCCTGCCAGGTCGGGGCGCCGTCTGGCAATTTATGTCGGGACCCGCGCTCAGGGGGCGATTTGACAGCCCTGATCAGTTCAGATACTATAGCATATATCGTACTTATGACATGAGTATCAGAACGGGCGCCCCCAATGGTTGACATTGCTTGATCGCAGGCTGGCGCCGCCCGGTCTGCATTCACCCGCAACCTTTGCCCTGGAGAGGAGAACATCGATGCGGTTGAGCGCGCGGAACCAATTGTCAGGAACCATTCAGAGCATTAAGGAAGGCGCCGTGCTTGCTGAAGTCGTTATCAAGCTGGCTGGCGGCGAGGAGATCGTGTCGGTGATTACCATCGAGTCGGCCAGAGGTCTGGGGCTAAAGGTGGGAGATCCGGTTAAGGCGATTATTAAGTCAACTGAGGTTATGATTGGGGTTGACACAGACTCATAGCCTGCCGAACATCACGCGCTGCCATCATTGCGAGATGCGCCAAAGCCGGTGCAATCTCCTGGACGCAGGGAGATTGTTTGTATAAACATCAGGAAAGCGCCGCCATGCCCAATGCTTCGGAAGGCACAGACTCGCCTGCCAGCGTACGCGCCCATGGTCGCCCCTGGTACGCCTTTGGAGTCGCCGTTCCCATTGGGATGCTGGGCGGACTGATCGGATTAGGCGGCGCTGAATTTCGTCTGCCAGTGCTGGCAGGACCGCTTGGCTATCCGGCGCGGCGAGCAGTGGCGCTCAATGTGGCAATCAGCCTTGTGACCGTTATCGCTTCGCTTGCGATTCGGAGCCGGACCCTCACCCTGGCGCCGATTATTCCTCTTCTGTTTCCAATGACAGCGATGATTGCCGGTGCGATAATCACGGCATTCATCGGCACGGCGCTGGTTGGGCGTCTATCGAACGAGCGGCTGGAACAGGTGATCCTGGTCTTTCTGGTTCTGATTGGGAGCCTGTTGATTATTGAAGGATTTCTGCCGACACAGTTCCCGGCGCTGGTTCCTGGCGATCCGGTCTGGCAGGTCGTGACCGGGGCGCTCTTCGGATTGGCGATTGGGCTGGTCAGCAGTATGCTTGGCGTAGCAGGAGGCGAGCTGATCATTCCGACCCTGATCTTCGCTTATGGCGCTGAAATCAAAGTCGCTGGCTCCGCAAGCCTGCTCATCAGCCTTCCCACGGTGCTGATCGGTGTTGTTCGTTATCTGGATCAGGGCGTTTACGAGGGACAACGTGATCTGAACGAGACCATTGTGCCGATGGGGGTCGGCTCAGTCATCGGCGCCGTCATTGGCGGTCTCCTGGTCGGCATTATCCCATCGTCCATCTTGAAAGTCGGTTTGGGAGTCATCCTGATCTGGTCGGCGAGCCGCATTTTTCATCACCGTCGGGATCATACGACCGGCCCGGTGCGATAATCTTCCGCAATAGCAGGCTTTCAGCGGCCATAGAGCGCTGCCAATGTCGGAACCAAGGGATTAAGACGCAGAACTCCCAACTCCAATACCCTTCGAATAAGCTCGCACAAAGGCGCAAAGACTCTGCGCTTTAGCCTCGTCGATAATGGTCCGTCGTCCTTATTTGAACAGTATTGCTCCTAACTCCTAACTGTAGCGCTTCACCGAGTTAGCGCACCCATCGGT
>JAUQOW010000305.1 GCA_030550675.1 Chloroflexota bacterium | reverse complement strand
GTCGTTGGACGCCGTGACCGACTGCGTGAGTGAGGGCATCCAGGCGCTGGTCGCGAGTCCAGAACGGTTGACATCCATGACGTATTTCCCGCATCTCAGAATTCCATCTTTGACCGCGAGTTAGTATAAGCTACCTGATCGCGCGTTCTTTGGGCTGCGGGCTAAAGCCCTCACTCAGGACATTGAAGCCCCTTCGGGGCTTTCGCGTCCTTAGCAAGGGCTTCAGCCTGCAGCGGGGTCCCGGCGTCCAGGTTAGCCCCTTCGGGACTTGCAGGTTCTCAGCGAGGGCTTCAACCCGCCGCGCCCTGGCGCCCAGGTCAGCCCCTTCGGGACTTGCAGGTTCTCAGCGAGAGCTTGAGCCCGCAGCAGTGCGCGCCTCGGCGACCGCGCGCCGCAACCGCTCAGCCCCGCAGGGGCTTTCACGATCTCAGCAAGGGCTTCAGCCCGCAGCAGGGACCCGGCGCCCTCACAAGTGTAGCGTTTTCAGGCGCGCCCTCGTGTTGCATCGCTCGTTTCAGGCGTCAGGATGGGCAAACTCCCCCTTCTCCCACAAGGGGAGAAGGGGACAGAAGGATGAGGGAAAAAAGGCGTCAGGATGCGGCAGACACCCCTCGCACCCCAAAAACTCTACGTCTGTGAGGTCCCTACTCCTCCTCTTCCTCCTCCTCCCGCTCCGCCAGCCGCCGGTCGAGCAGCAGCAGCCCGGTTCCGTCGCCGTTGATCAACTTCAGATGCTGAATGATCTCTTGCGCGCTCTTCTCCTCTTCGACCTGCTCATCGATGAACCACTGGAGCATGCTCATCGTAGCGTAGTCATTCTCCTGCGCAGCGAGCGTGTAGATTGCGTGAATGGCGGCGGTGACCCGCTGCTCGTGCGCCAGCGCGTGCTCGAAGGCGTCGAGCGGCGAGGCGAACTCGTTCTGCGGCTCGTCGATCGCGCCGAGGACCACGCGCCCGCCGCGATCATTGACATAATCGAAGAAACGCAGCGCATGCCCACGTTCCTCCTCGCTCTGCACCCGGAACCAGTGGGCAAAGCCGGTCAGCGACAGCGACTCAAAGTACGCCGCCATCGCCATGTAGGCGTGGGACGCCGAAAACTCGTAGGTGATCTGCTTGTTGATCGCCTGCTGAATGCTCTCGCTGAGCATGGGAACGCTCCTTTCCGCTACAATACATGCAGAGGCATTATATCAGGTTCGCGGCGGGTTGCAGGGTGAAGGTTGAAGGGTGGGACGTTGCATGTTGAACGTTGCACGTTGAACGTGGGAACCTTCCGGGCAGAGACGTTGTATCGCAACATCTCACATCGCACCGTCCCACGAGGGGATGAACGTCGCACGTGAGCGCGGCAAAGACGTCACCGACCCTTGAGGTCTCCGCCGTATCCTGGTCGCAGCATCCGACTGCCGGAACAGACCTTGTTCCGGGTGCGCCTCCTGTCCGACCTCAAGGGTCTTGGCGGCGGAAGAAGAGTTCCACGGGTCTGTCGCTTGACGATCTGTGGTATACTGGAGGTATGACGCACCGCGTTATACCTGCGACTCGCGCGCAGGAGAAGCATAGAGGAGGCATCGACTATGGTGCTCGATACAACCCGCGATGTCGTGCGCAAGAGTCTGCTGGCGATGCTCGGCGCCATTACGCTGGCGGACGATGAACTGGAGCAACTGTTGGATCGTCTGGCAGCGCGTGGCGAACAGGTCGCCCGAGACCAGCTCAGCCACGTCGAGGCGGTTCGTAACCGGTTGATGGGGAATCAGGGCATGACCCGCGACGTCGGACATGAGGGACGCATCCTTCAGCAGACGCTTCAGGAAGAGATCGAACGTCGCGGGCGCCTGTTTGCCGCTGCGCTCGACCTGCCGACGCGCGATTCGATCCATCTCCTTCATGAGCGGGTCGATCAGATCAGTCGGGCGCTTGATCAGATCCTCGCCGCGCGCACTCCCCTTGCTGCGCCAACCGGTGATGGACATGTCCCTGTCGTCGAGCCGGTTGGCGTCAGTGCGCCTGAAGCGCCTGCCGAGAGCATCAGCGCCGCGCCGGTCGAGCCTGAAGAATTGGGGGCAAGTGGGGCGGTTGTTGCAGAAGCGCCAGTGGAGATCCCTGTCGTTGCGTCATCTGAGCCTGGGACGGAGGAAAGAGCGACAGTCATTGCAGCAGCGCCGGTCGAGAGCGTCAGCGCCGCGCCAGTTGAGGCTGAGGCAGCGGAAGAACGCGGATCAGCCGCAGAGTCCAGCGGCGCAGCGCCGGTTCCCGGCTACGATGCGCTCAATGCTAAACAGGCGGCGGCGCTCGTGGACGACCTGGATGAAGCGACGCTTCTGGCGCTCCGGGAGTATGAACAGGCGCACCGCAATCGCGTAACGGTGTTGCGCGCCATCGACCTGGCGCTTGCCCGGCGCAACGCTCCGTCAGCGTAAGCGTGTCCGCTAGAGGCGTCACTGCGCTGCCCGTCATCGGTGCTGTTCGCGCCTGCTTTTGGAACCACAGAGACACAGAGGTCGCAGAGGGACGCTCATGAGGGACGTCCTTCTCTCTCTTGCGCGCCGCCTGCACCGTGTTCACTACTTTCAGAACCACAGAGATACAGAGGGCGCCGTCACGAAGGGGAGGCCCGGCGCGGGCTTGAACCTTCTCGCCATCAGAACCCTGGGAGTTCTCGCAGGACGTCCACAGGGGAGCGTTCCTACGGTGACCGCCTCCGCCGTCGGATCGGGCGCCCACAGGGGGGCGCCCCTACACGTCTGCCTCTCGCATTCCTTTCCGCCGAGACCCTTGAGGTCAAGCGGGGAGTGCAGGAGGCGGCAGAGACCATTCCGCTATTCAGACGCCACGATCAGGACAGGTTCACAGTGGAGATCGCGAGGGTCGGGGACATCCTCGCCATGCTCACGTTCAACGTGCAACGCCTGACCTTCGACGTCCCGCCTGCAACCTTCCACCTTCAACCTGTAACCCGCAACCCTCGTTTCCGGCATTAACCATAAAAAAAGGGACTCTTCTCCTACTGCACCTGACGTTGATCAGCCGCTATGATACGTGCAGGGGCGCACATCTTGCAACACGTCGTTGATCGGCCTCGACTCTCTTGTCGTCATTCAGACAGCAATCATAGCAGATAGATGGCATCACACCTATGGACGCGCTGATCTACGCCCCAACCGCCCAGGCGCTCATGTGGCGTATGCCCGAGTCGCAACGGTCGCTGATTGCTAATGTGTTACGCCTGGCTCAACCGCTGCGTGCATTCACGATCTATGCGCGTGTGTCCATTGACTCTGATTTTGGCAGCCTGTCAATCATCCGGTTGAATGCGGACCAACCACTGTTGTTTTTCGATGCGCTGGAACGCCCGCTACCGCTGGTGACGCGACCGCGTGACTTCTGGTATCCGCAACTAACCGCCTCTGTTCGCCCTGAACGCCATCCGCGTCAGGCGCGCCCCGATGCGCTGGTCGTCTGGGGACCGCCCCGAGTTCCGCTTTCCGCCGTTCGTGATAGCGTTCCTGTCCACGATCCGCGCACCGGTCACTACCTGGGGCGCGCGTTCTGGCGCGTTGATCGCGACGGGTACTGGGGGTGCTGGAGCGATTCGACCGAGAATATTGGTCCGGCGCTTACCCTGGCGGAACTGATTGCCCTCCTCAACGCTGAACGGGGTATTTTCGCCGACTGATTTTCGCAAAGGCTGGCACGATGCAGGAGCGGCGTCTGTCCGTTGAAAAAGTTAAAACTCTTTACGCTTGAATTAATGATTTCTTGATTGTAATCGGCTATTATTATGGTTCATCGTATTCCTGTCATCTGGTTCTCATCTTGATGACATTCTCGTGTACGCATCCGATCACTACCATGTGAGCAGAGGTGCAGAGGATCCGCAAGGCATCTGCAAGCACGCGATCTACAAGGAGACATTGATGCAGCAGAGCAGTATGTCCACCAAGGCAATGCCTCGCACATCCGCCGAGGCGTCGGTCGGCAGCGTTCGCAGACGGGCTGTCGCCTATGAACACGCTGATATCGATGCGCAGACGATTGCAAACATGGATTTATCTGCGTTGCAACGATATTGTCAGGTCGAGAGCGATCGGTTCTTTCGCGGGCAACCGCACGATACGCGCTTTGCCTATGAACTGTTTCGGCGGGCGCTGGTTGAGCGGTGCGAAGCGGCATGGGAAATCCTGTTCTACCAGTATCGCGCGCTGGTCGAGAGTTGGGTTCGGCGCAGCAGCGCCTTCAGCAGCACCGGCGAGAGCAGCGAGTATTTCGTTGGTTCGGTCTTTGCGCGCTTCTGGCAGGCTATCACGCCAGAGCGTTTTGCTGCATTCCCAACGCTCGGATCGCTGTTGCACTATCTCCAGTTGTGCGCCAGTTGCGTGGTCATCGACTGTGCGCGGTCGCAGTCTTGGGCGGAAGTAGTTCCTGAAGCGCTGACGCGGGGATTCGATCAGATGCTCGACGCGCCGGATGAAGAAGCGATTGATCGGGTGTCACGCGAGGAGTTCTGGCGCTCGATTAACGCTCTGCTGGCCGGCGACGCCGAACGATGCGTGGTCTATCATTCATTCATCATGGGGCGGAAGCCGGGCGAGATCTACGAAATGCGCCGCGATCTCTTCGAAAGCGTCACGGACGTGTACAACGTCAAGCGAAACATCCTGGGGCGCCTGAGCCGCAACCGCGAGTTGCGCCAAATGGCGGGGGTATCGGCGTCGTAGGGGCATCGCCTTTTCACCCCCGTACAGACGTTGCATTGCGACGTCTCTACGGGGGGCATTGTTATTCCTCCATCTCATCCGCGATGAATGCCGTCAGGTCGGCGACGCGCGTGGCGTAGCCCCATTCGTTATCGTACCAGGCGATGACCTTGACCAGGTTCCCCCCCAGTGACATGGTCAGCGGCAGATCGACAATTGCCGAGGCGGTGGAACCGATAAAGTCGGTCGATACCAGCTCCTCCTCGGTCACTTCCAGGATGCCTTCCAGTTCCTTGCTTTGCGCCGCTTCGCGGAAGGTCTCATTCACCTCGTCGACCGAGGCGCTTCGCTCGAGTTCGACCACAAAGTCAATCATCGAAACCGTCGGCGTCGGCACGCGCACGGCGAACCCGTCGAACTTCCCTTTGAGTTCGGGGATGACCAGCGCCACTGCGCGCGCTGCGCCGGTGGTGGTCGGCACGATGTTCATCGCCGCCGCCCGCGCGCGCCGCAGGTCTTTGTG
>JAUQOW010000304.1 GCA_030550675.1 Chloroflexota bacterium | reverse complement strand
GAGAACCAGGAACAGGTCAGGGAGTAGGGAGTAGGGAGTGGGGACTCACCTTCCACCTGAACCTTCCACCTGCAACCTTCCCGTGCGCCCGATGGGCAACGTGGACGTGGGCGCGTCAGCGCTGCACCCCCACCTGCCCACCCGCGCCATCGTGGCGACCTCACGCGCGCGTCAGCGCCGCGCGTGGGCGCGTCAGCGCCGCGCCCCTACTGGGAACCGTCCCACGTGCAACATTCAACATTCAACGTTCAACATTCAACGTTCCACGCCCCATTCTTCACGGCGACGCTCCGAGTCGTTCGAGCGCTTCGCGCGCCAACGGCGCCAGGTATCCGTCGGGCGCGATGTCGAGGTATTCACGGTAGCGCTGGATCGCCTGGCGCTCGTCGCCGCGCTGCTCGTAGAGCGTTCCCAACCGGAAGTACGGCTCCGGCAACGTCGGATCAACAGCGATTGCCTGCAAGAATTCCTGCTCGGCATCTCCTGGACGCCCAATCGTCAGCAATCCCACGCCGAGTTTATTGTAATTGCCTGCAACCGGGCTGGCGCGCACAGCGGCGCGGTACGCTTCAATCGCCTCATCGAAACGCCCCGCATCAATCAGAATATCACCGAACAGGTGGTGCAGCGCCACATCGTTCGGGTTGGCGCGGGTTGCCGGGATCAACACATTCACCGCATCTTCAAACCGACCAAGCGCGCGGTACCGTTCCGCCAGCGCATATGCAGGACCGGCATCGCCAGGGTTTGCCTGATGCTGCCGCTCCAGTTCCGCGATCACCGCTGGATTTCGCAGGTCGTTGTCGGGCGGTGCAACCGGCGCAACCGGTTCTGGCTCGATGGCGTCCTCCTCTTCCACCGGCAATGGCGCAACCGGCGCTGGCGCAGGTCGGTTCAGCGGCGGAAGCATCGGCATAGCATGCACACGATCGTTCACGCGATAGATCGTCACCCGGTCGTTGCGGAACGCCACCTCCAGGAATGAGCCGGTCATCTGCTGAAACTTAAGCAACCCGGCGTCGCCGTACACAGCGCGCTCGATAGGACCGACATAGACGTATCGCACCTGGTATAGCGACAAAAGCCGTAATGTCTCCTGGATGTCGGTTGTGCGATAGATCTGAATGACATCCAGATCGCGCCGGTAGACTGCCTGCGGATCGCGCTGTTCACTCTCGTGCAGCGGGCTGACAATGGTGGGGAAGCCGGTGTTGGCGGCGACGCGCACCCCATATGCCCGATAGAACTCAAGACTCGATTGCAGCACCACCGGCGTTCCGCGCACATTCTGGTTGAGCCAGCGGATTGCTTCGTAATCGTAGCGCAGCGGAATGATTACCGGCGGCGCGCCAGCCGGTTGCAGGTATGCGGGAAGCGGGAACGACTCGCGCTCCATGAACGCCAGCCCGTCGAGGGTCGGTCCCGTTGTGTTGCCGGGAAAACGGTACGCTGTGCGGCTCGCCGTACCGACAACCGGATAGACCGCTGCAAGGATGGCGAGAGTGATCAGGACGCCGTACCCGACGGTCTGCGCCGCCACACCGCGTCGCTGGAGCGCCCGCAGCAACGACGGCATCAGCAGGGTTGCGGCTATCGCCAGCAAGACCCACGCCTGCAAGCCAAACTTGAAGACCGTATTCATCCGGTACCATTCGCCGCCGTCGAGGTGATCGCGCACATAGAGGATTTCGCACAGCAACGACACAACCAGCGCAACGCCGAGCGACCAGAAGGCGAACCAGACGCCTGGACGCAACGCCCGTATGAGCGCCACACCCAGCGTGATCGCCAGGAGCGCCACGAGCCAGATGCGCAGCGTCAATGGCGCCAGCATCTCCGCCGCCATGTCCGCCGCCGTCGCCAGTCCTTCGAGACGCAACGCCAGCAAGAGCGGCGGCAGTAACGTCACCACGCCGGTCACAAACACGATGCCTCCGGTCAGCATCAGCAGCGCCAGCGGCACGCGCCCCATCCCCGGCGCTCCCGGCGCTCCAGCGACAAACCCCGTCGCTTCCGGCGATGCGCCCATGGTCGAAAGGCGCCCGCGCAGCGACCGGCGATAGGCGATGTTCAACGCTCGCCATGCCGCGCCAAACAGAACGACGACGAGCGGCGCCAGGAAGATGCCGTAGAGCAGCAGATAATCGCTCAAATGCGTCGCGTCACGCACAAAACCGACGCCGCTGACCATCGCGCGATAATTCTGAAAGAAGGGCAGGTAGAGCGCGAGCGCGGCGCCGCCAAGCGCCATGCCGCCGAGCGCCGCCTTTCCCAGGCGCGCCGCCAGCCGCCAATCGATGCGTTGTGACTCGCGCCAGGCGCGTCCCAGCAGCGCGCCTCCCAGGAGCAGCCCATACGTCGGGAAATCCCAGGAGTTCGTGACCGCCAGCGCGCCAAGCGTCAGCGCCGTCACTCCCCAGCGTGCGAGACGTTCCTGCCAGGCGCCAGGTTGGGCGACGAACGCCTCGAATGTCAGCGCGATCATCAACACCGTCAGCGGCAGCGCGATCGTGTGGGGGTGCAGGTCGGCGAAGAGAAAACTGAAGTATGGGAACTCGTTGATGGTCGAAGGAATTACCCGCGTCGGACCCACGAACCAGTCGCCGAGACGTTCGCCGAAACCAGGCAACCCCTGCTCCAGCGCCGCGATCACCGGCGCGAAGCCGCGCGCCCAGTTCGCCGGGAAGACCGCCGCCAGATTGCCCGCGACGCCGACCAGCAATGCGCCTGCCACGCCCCAGCGCCAAGAACCGCGAATGCGCACAATAAATGCAAATACCGCAGTCAGCATCAACCCGAACAGCGTCGGCACGATCAGGTTGTAGGCGACCTCCGGTGCAATGCCGGTCAAACGCACAGGCAGCGACATCAGGAAAAAGCCGTAGTAATAGTAGTTGATGACGCCGTCGCTGTAGAACGGATTGTACGGCGGCAGCACAGGGGTGCGGATCAGCGCGTTGAGGAACCCGAACTCGAACGGCTTTTCACCGCCCCAGATCGGCTGCCACAGGTCAGGGTTCAGCCAGCGGAGCGTCAGCAGAAATGCGAACGCACTCAGGAAGAGCGCCTCGCCGCCAGCGATCCAGCGCCAGCGCTCGCGCAGCATGTCGCGCAACGCCCACAATCCCCGGCGCAGGTCGAGCATGAGCATCGAGGACGGCGCTTCCGTCCCCTCGCGAATCTGCCGTCTGCCGAGCGCCGCCAGCGCCGCTCCGCTCATCGCCAGGGCAAACAGCACCCCGATGGTCATGCCCCACACATCGTAGTGCCAGAGGCGCGCGCTGACCGGCAGCCAGACCGCGTACCCGAACAGCAGCACTCCGATCGGGCGCGCCCAGAGCCAGCCGCCGTCCGGCGCGCGCGCGCCGAACGCCAGCGCCGCCAGCGGCAACCCCAGCGCCGCCAGCAGATACCACGCCAGCAACCAGAGAATTACCGCTACAACGTGGTTATCCGCCAGACGGTTCCAACCGTGCATTTCGACGGCGGGCAGTTCACCGACGCGCACCGGCAGCATCAGGTCATTCCGCGGCGTCGGAGCAGGCGCACGCACCGGCAGCGACGTCGTGAGCACCGCTGGCGCATGGTCAGCGGAGGGTACTCGGTAGATGCGCGTTTCACCCGCGCTATAGACCATTTCGATCTGACCGGCGGCTGCCAGCGCGTCGAACTTCGCCAGCCCTGCCGGGTCGTAGAGTGCGCGCTCAAGTCGCCCGACGATCACATACTCAACGCCGTAGAGCCGCAACAGGCGGAGGGCTTCTCTGGCATCCGCTCCATTGTAGAGATCGCGGATCAACATCTTTCGCGCTTCGATCACCGGTCCCGCATCCACCACGCTGCGCTGCTGCGTCATATGCCAGGGCCAGCCGAGGAGCGTCGGCAGCCCGGTGTAGACCGACACGCGCCCGCCCCAGCGGTACGCTTCCAGGTGCGCCTCCAGGATGATGGGCGTACCGCGCACATTGGCGCGCAGCCATTCAAGAGCAGCGGCATCTTCAGCAAGCGTGAAGGGGCGGTCGTTTTCCGCCCAGCCGCTGCGTGGCGAGCGCATAAATGCCATACCATCGAGGGTTGGACCGATCGTCTGGTCGTAGCGGTCGGCGAGGCGCGCCGGTGTCGCGGTGAGCGGATAAACGAATGCGGCGGCAATCAACAGCACAGTTGCGGCGCGCCATCCCTGGCGCACAGCGCCAGTGCGCCATGCAGCGGTCGCCGTCCACATCCAGGCGAGCGCAACGCCGCTAACCACGGCAAAGATCAGCCAGACCTGCATGCCGAACTTGAACACGGTGTTCATCCGGCCAATGTCGCCCTTTGCAACAACGACCTCGACCAGGAACGTGACGCCCAGCGCGGCAAGACCCCAGATCAGTGCGAGCAGCGTCGTCGAACCGGCGCCAGGACGAAGAGCGTCGCCAGACGTTCGTACCGGCGGATCGTCCACGATGCCGGGCAACGTCAGTTGCACCGGTCCCACCGGCGCGACCGCTTCTTCTTCAGTGCGGGACGACGGGACGATGCCGCTGCGCAGCAGCAGATCGGCAAGCAGCACCATGCCGCCAGCCAGCAGCAGCGCCTGAAGCGGCAGCGCGGGGATGCCAAGGGTCGCCATGAGCGCCGCCAGAACGATCACCCCGCCGCCAATTGCTGTGGCGATTTGAGCGCTGAGCCTGCCGGTGCGATATGCCAGCGCCAGCGCACCGCTCACCGCCAGGAACAGCCAGAGACCGTGGATCTGCAAAAACTCCGATGTCGGCGTGCGCGCGCCGTTCCACAACTCGAACCCGGCATAATCGGTAGCAAACCGCTGGATGAAAGGCAGGAACAACAACCGCGACAGCAACACCAGCACAGCAGCCAGCGCAACCCACAGCGCCACCGCCCGATCCAGCGACCAGCCGCGCCGGTAGCGGTTCCAGGCATACACCGCCATCCCCAGCGCGCCAAGCCCGGCGGCAGTTGGATAATCCCAGGTGTTGGTCGCATACAGCGCACCGACGGTCAACGCCAGCAGAAGGGTCACCACCGCGAGCGATGAAAACGCCAGCGAGCGGAGCGTCTGCGTGCGTTTCCCCGGATAGCGCACTACCGCCACAATCAGGTTCAGCGCCGCCAGGATCAGCGGCAACGCGAGCATATGCGCGTGGAGATCGGCAAACAGGAAGGTGAAGAACGGGAACTCATTGATCGTCCCATCCCCTAGCCGCATCGCCACCAGCCGGGTCGCATCCCAGAACGCCCATTCCGCCCGCCCGCGACA
>JAUQOW010000303.1 GCA_030550675.1 Chloroflexota bacterium | reverse complement strand
GCAAACTGCGGATGGGCTGAGAGGAGCAGATACAGGCGACGACCGGCATAGATTTCAAGCGCAACGCTCAATGCGCCGGGCAGCAACACGCGCTGAACGCGCCCTCCCACAATGGAGGCGCGCAACTCATCGACAACGGCGGCAAGGGTCAGCGCATCGAAATACATCGTATTCCGCATTATAGCACGCAGGAACTGGCAAAGGAGGAGTATGCCCGTCGCTGATCGCAACCCGTTACTCGACGGTCTGCCAGCATACCCGCTGTTGATCGTCATCTCCGGCCCGTCAGGCGTCGGAAAGGACTCCATCCTGAACCGGATGCGCGAATTGAAGGTGCCGTTTCACTTCGTCGTCACGGCGACGGATCGCCCGATGCGCGCCGGTGAACGCGACGGGTACGATTACCATTTTGTGACGACCGAGCGCTTTCGGGAGATGATCAGTCAGGGTGAGCTGATCGAATGGGCGCGCGTCTACGGACACTACAAGGGCATTCCAGCCTCCGAGGTGCGCGACGCGCTGGCGTCGGGGCGCGATGTCGTGTTGCGAATCGATGTGCAGGGCGCCGCCACCATCCGTCGGCTGGCGCCTGAAGCCGTGCTCATCTTTGTGGCGCCAGGGAGCATGGATGAACTTCGGACGCGGCTTGAACAGCGCCGCACCGAGAGCAGCGCGGAGATTGATCGTCGCCTGAGCGTGGCGCAGCAGGAGATGGAAGCGCTCGATGCATTCGATTATATTGTGCTGAACCGCGCCGACCGCCTGGACGATGCGGTTGCCCAGATTCAGGCGATTGTGGCGGCGGAAAAGTTGCGCGTGCATCCGCGACACGTTATGCTGTAGCGCGGAATGCGACCATACCATACCATTGGAGATTATCACTATGGCATTGCTTGAACGATTGCAGAACGACCTGAAGACGGCGCTGAAGAGCGGTGATCGACTGCGGGTGGATACGATCCGTATGGCGATCGACGCCTTGAAAAAAGCGCAGATGGCGCAGGTGAAAGCCGCGTTTGATGCGGCTGGCGGCGAAACGGCGGACGCTGCGGCGCTGGCGGCGATTGATCGCGAAGCGGCACTGACCGAAGCGGCGGAACAGGAAGTCCTCGCCAGGGAAATCAAACGCCGCCGCGAAGCCGCTGAGCTGTACCGCAAGGGCGGTCGAATCGATCTTGCTGAGAAAGAAGAAGCGGAGGCGGCGATCCTGCAAGCATACCTGCCGCAGCAACTCTCGGCGGAAGAACTGCGTCCCCTTGTTAAAGCGATCATTGACGAGATCGGCGCCGCCGGTCCCGCCGATATGGGCAGGGTGATGCCAGTATTGATGCAGCGGCTCAAGGGGCGCGCTGATGGTCGCCTGATCAATCAGGTGGCGCGCGAGATCCTGAGCCAGGCGCAGTGACCGGGCGCCGACGCGCGAAGGTTCGACGTCGCCATGAATATCAGACGGTGGTTCCATCGATCAGCCCGCGCCGGTCAGTCGCAAGGGGACGATCTGTCGCCTCGGTCGCCAGAACGTGTGTGGCGACGTCTGATAGCCGGGCTCAGTTTGGGGCTTGCTCTGGTCATCTGGCTGGCGCTGGCGTGGCAGCCGGTCATCGCTCCCGACCTGCAACTCGGGCGACCCAGCCCGCGTGATATTCAGGCGGATCGGACCATCACCTACGTCAGTGAGTGGCGCACTGAACAGGAACGCGCCCGCGCTGAGAGCTCCGCCGATACGGTGGTCTACTCGCGCGATATGAGCATTCCCATTCAACAACGCGCAGAACTCAAAAACCTGCTGCAAACCATCACGCAGATCCGGGACGATCCAACGCTGACGAAAGCGCAGGAGCGCGAACGCCTGACCAGCCTGCCCAATAGTACGCTGGTCATTTCGCCCGAACTGGCAAGCGCGATCGCTCGCCAGACGGATGAGTCATGGGCGTTGATCAGCACTCTGTCGCTGGAGTTGTACGACCGGGCGCTGAGCGAAAACCGGTACATGCTCAATGATCAGAAGATCGCCGAACTGCGCTCGTTCTCATTGCCCTACTGGGCGTCGCTTCAGGCGGAAGCGCCGGAACAGGCGGAACTGATTGCACTCTTCAGCGGATCGTTTCTGAAGGCGAACCAGTTTATTGACGAGGAAGCCACGCAACGCCGCAAACAGGACGTGCGCAACGCCGTGCAACCGGTGACGGTGCGGATTCTCGAAGGCGAGAGCATTGTGCGCCAGGGGGATGTCGTGACCCCCGATGTGCTGGAGAAGCTCGAAGCCCTCGGAGCATTGCGCACGAAAACAAACTGGGTGGCGCTGGGCGGCAAGGCGCTGCTGGCGTTGCTGTTTGCGGGCATGTTTGGCGCGTATGTCGCCGTCGCTCAACGCGAGACGCTGAAGGAGGTTCGCCCGCTCTTGCTCGTCTTCGGTCTGATAGCGCTGGCGATTGTCACGGCGCGGATGATCGTTCCGTTTGGCATTCAGTGGACGCAGGCTTTCCCGCTGGCGTTGATCGCCATGCTGCTGGCAGCGCTTTTCAATATCGGGCTGTCGCTGATGAGCGTAGGAGTGCTCAGCGCTGTCATTGCCAGTTTGAGCGACAATCAACTGGCAACGGCTATCACGCTCTTTGTGGGAGGGATCGCCGGAGCGTTCCTGATAGGGCGCGGAGAACGCTCGCTCATGTTCTTCATCAGCGGCATTGCGGTCTTCGTGATAACGGCGGCGGCGCAGTTCACCTTTCACCTGATGGCTGGGGCGCTGCCTGTGTTCGATCAGGCATTGACCATCCTGGCAGTGAGCGGCGTCAACGGCGCGCTCTCGGCAATTTTGGCGCTCGGTCTTTACAACCTTGCCGGTCAACTGGCTGGCATTGTCACGCCGCTCCGGTTGATGGAACTGGCGCACCCGGCGCAGCCGCTGTTGCGCCGCCTGATCCGCGAAGCGCCCGGCACCTACTACCACAGCGTCGCGGTCGGCAATCTGGCGGAGAGTGCAGCGGAGGCGATTGGCGCCGACGCGCTCCTGCTGCGCGTCGCATCGTATTATCACGATATTGGCAAGACAATTCGCCCGTTCTTCTTCACCGATAACCAGAGCGACCGCGAGAATGTCCATGATGATCTCGACCCGCTGACCAGCGCACAGATCATCGCCGATCACGTGCGCGAAGGGCGGAAAATGGCAATCGCTGCGGGCCTGCCGTCGCAGATCGTCGATTTCATCGACACGCACCACGGCACCAGTGTGATTAAGTATTTCTACCAGCGCGCCCTCCAGCAGCATGATTCGGTTAATATCGAGGATTATCGCTATCCTGGTCCGCGCCCGCGCACGCGCGAACAGGGCATCATGATGCTCGCCGATGCTGTCGAAGCGACAGTGCGCTCGAAGTTCCAGGCGGGCAGCGTGATTTCCAGCCGCGAGGCGCATAATGGCGATGCGCGGATGCGTGACAACGGACAGACGCTTGAAGAATTGGTGACGGCAATTATTGATGAACGGGTGCGCAGCGGGCAACTCGATGAATGTCCGCTGACGCTGCAAGACCTGGCGCGCATCCGTCAGGCTTTTATTACAACGCTCCAGGGCATTTACCACCCGCGCGTGGATTATACGCCAGGAAAACCCGTCACCTGATTGCGTCAGCGGGCATGCTCTTTTCTTTCTTATGAATGATGCCGAAATCGTGGTCGATGTTCAGGTCGTTCCGCAGTACGCCGCGTCCGTCGATGCTGCGCTCGTCGAGCGCGTCGTGGAGCAAGCGCTGCGCGCCGAACAGGTCGCCGGTCCGGTGGAGATCAGCATCCTTATTGCCGACGATGCTGAATTGCACCGGCTGAACCAGATGTACCGCAGCGTTGATGCGCCAACTGATGTGCTGTCGTTCGCCGAGGAGGACGATGGCAGTCCGTTTGTGCGCCCTCCCGGTGCGCCGCGCTACCTGGGAGACATCGCTATCTCCTGGGATCGGGTCGTTGCGCAGGCAGCCGAGTATGGTCATTCGCGCGAACGCGAACTTGCATTTCTCGTCGTTCATGGCATCCTGCATCTGTTGGGCTATGACCACGAGCGTGGTCCGGTTGACGAAGCGAACATGCGCGCACGCGAGGAAGCGATCCTCAGTGCGCTTGGTTTGACCCGTGGGGGGTGATCATGGCGACCAATCATCAGTCTCCAACAACGGATCATCAGGTCATCACCGGGCATCGCACGACCGGGACGCCGCGCATGCGCACGATGTCGGCGCCGCGCCATCGGTCCGTTCGCTGGATAGAGCAACGCCTGCGTTCATTTCCTTTCGCATTTGCGGGAATCAGTCACCTGTTGCGCACACAGGGAAATGCGCAGATTCACGTGGCGGCTGGAAGCGTCGCCATCGCGCTTGGCTTTCTCTTCAACATTGATCGTGTCGAGTGGCTGGCGCTGGCGCTGACGATCACGTTGGTGCTGGCAGCCGAGGGGATCAACACAGCGGTTGAAGCGGTGGTCGATCTGGTGGCGCCCGGTTTCCATCCGCTCGCCAAGATTGCCAAGGATGTGGCTGCCGGAACCGTGCTGCTCACCGCCATTGGCGCTGTCGCCGTCGGACTGATCGTCTTTCTGCCGCGCCTCTGGGCGCTCGTCGCGCCATGGTTCAATGGCGCGATCTGAAGCGCTGAGATGAAGATTCTGCTGCTCTCGCCCTATCCGCCCTATCCGCCGCGCGGCGGCGGGACGATGCGCATCTACCAGATCCTTCGCGGTCTGGCGCGGCGTCATACCCTCACGTGTCTTACCTTCGCGCCTGATGCTGCGGCTGAAGAGGCGCTTGCGCCGCTCCGCAACGTGTGTCGGGTCGTTACCGTGCGCGGACCGGCGCCGCGTTCTGTGCCGCGCCGCGCCTGGACGACCCTTACATCGCCGCTCCCCGATATGGCGCTGCGAAATGCGTCGCCCGCTTTCCGCGCCGCGCTGCGCGATCTGGTTGCGCGTGAGCGGTTTGATGTCGTGCAGGCGGAGAGCATCGAAATGGCGCCGTATCTGATGAGTCTGTCATCAACCGCTAGGGCGCCCTCTGCCAGTCGTCCCCGGCTGGTCCTGGATCAGTTCAATGCCGAGTATGTATTGCAAAAACGGGCGGCGCTCACCGATTTGCGCGCCGCACTCACATTCTCCAACCCTGTGCAGCGCGGCGCTGGCGGCGTGTATTCCTTGATCCAGTGGGTGAAACTGGCGCGCTACGAGCGCGCCATCATGCAGAAGTGCGACGTAACGATCGTGGTGTCTGAGGAGGACCGCAAGGCGCTGGA
>JAUQOW010000302.1 GCA_030550675.1 Chloroflexota bacterium | reverse complement strand
CACCGGTCCGTTGTCGGTCGAGTGGGAAGACAGCGGCATGGATCGCGAGTTCGGCGCTGCGGAAGCGTGTGCGCTCGTGAAGAAGAGCGACTTCCCGCCGAGCGCCGTCGCGTTCGATGCGGCATTCCAGAAATCCTGACCCAGGGAGCGAAGAGCGTATGCCCCCCTTGCTGGACGGAAAAGTCGCCATTGTCACCGGCGCCAGCCGCGAAATTGGCGCGGCGATGGCGGAGATGCTGGCGGCGCATGGGTGCGCAGTGCTGGCGGCGCACTTCGGCGAAGCGGATCGCGCCGAAGCGGTGGTCGAGCGCATCCGCGCAACTGGCGGACGTGCGCTGGCACACGATGCCGATCTATCGAGCGTCGCGGCGAACCAGGCGTTGATCGCGCGCGCGGTGGAAGTCTTCGGGCGCATCGATATTCTGGCGGCGAACGCCGGTCTCACGATCAGCGCGCCCTTTCTCGATACCACCGAGGAACAGTGGGATACGCTCTTCAATCTGAATGTCAAGGGGTCATTCTTCGCGGCGCAGGCAGCGGCGCGCCAGATGATCGCGCAGGGTGATGGCGGGCGGATCATATTCTCGGCGTCGGTGACGGGTGTGCAGGCGATTCCTGGCTTGAGCGCCTATGGAATCACCAAAGCCGCGCTGCGGCACATGGCGAAGACCCTGGCGTGTGAACTCGGACCCTACGGCATTACCGTCAATGCTCTGGGCATCGGCGCCATTCTGAACGAACGCAACCGCAGCGACGACCCGGAGTATGAAGCGCACTGGAACAGCGTCACTCCTACCGGGCGCGTCGGCATGCCTGCCGATGTGGCGCAGGCGCTGATCTTTCTGGCGTCGCCGGGGGCGGGGCATATCACCGGTCAGACGCTCATTATCGACGGCGGATGGACGCTGACCAGCCCGCTGCCGTCGCCTTCCTGACTCCTGGTATCATGGCGCGCGGCGCATGAGCGCCGAAGAATGCGTTCCAAACGGGAACAGACATCAGCGCTACGCCAATCAGGAGAGAGGAGGACAGGATGAAACTGGCGCAGATCGAAGGACTTGAACCGGATGTGATCGCCCGCCTCAGCGCCATTGGCATCGACACGACGAACGATCTGCTCACCCGCGGCGCCGAACCGGCTGGCAGAGCCGAGATTACTGGCGCTTCCGGGCTGACCGAAACAGCGCTGCTTACCTTGCTCTTCCGCGCCGACCTCGAACGGGTGCGCGGCGTCGGTTGGGACTACGCCGGATTGCTGGCGGAAGCGGGTGTCAGCACGGTGACCGATCTGGCATATCGTCAGGCGGACGACCTGCACAAGCGCCTGGCGGCGGTCAACGCCGAACGCAGTCTGGTCAAGCGCGTTCCATCGCTGGCGCAGGTGAGCGCCTGGATCGACCATGCGCGCACGCTGCCCGCCGCACTGCGGTTCGACGGCGGCGGCGAAACGTATTGAATGTCGGTTTTGCGTCCTTTGTGCAGAAGCTGGGAGCTGATGAACTTTGTACATACTCTGCTATCCGCATTCCCGCCCGATGGCTGACGGAGTTCGCTCGGCGGCTGATGAACTTTCACAAAAATAATCCGGCATTTGCCCTGTGCCCGGCGGCTGATGAGATGAAACAGGCATAGAGTTCGGCATACGCCGCTGCCCGCGCCCTGAGCCCGCCGAAGGGCAGGCGGCGGCGTGTCCCCTTCGACAGGCTCAGGGGGCGCGCCTCTGGCGGTATACCCAAACGAATCGCTGCGGGCTACGGGTACGAAGCCTGCCTTCGCAGGCTCATGCGGGCGATACCGGGTTATGTTCTCAAACCTATTAGCCTGCATCTCTTCACATGAAAGCGAGACATTCCTATGAGCGACCTGTACGAACCCAGACCTGAGCACAAGTTCACCTTCGGCCTCTGGACGGTCGGCAACGTCGGACGCGACCCGTTCGGCGAGCCAGTGCGCCATCCGCTATCGCCGGTCGAGATCGTCCATCTGCTCGCAGAAGTCGGCGCGTATGGCGTCAACTTCCACGATAACGACCTGATCCCGATTGATGCAACGCCAGCCGACCGTGATCGCATCCTGCGCGAGTTCAAGGCGGCATTGCAGGAGACGGGACTCGTTGTGCCAATGGCGACGACGAATCTCTTCGCCGATCCGATCTTCAAGGATGGCGCATTTACATCGAATGACCCAAAAGTGCGCGCTTATGCGCTGCAAAAGACCATGCGCGCCATCGACCTGGGAGTTGAATGCGGCGCAAAGGTGTACGTCTTCTGGGGCGGACGCGAGGGAGTGGAGAGCGATGCCGCCAAAGACCCGCAGGAAGGGCTTAAGCGCTACCGTGAAGCGATCAACTTCCTCTGCGCCTATGTCAAGGACCAGGGGTACGACCTGAAATTTGCGCTTGAGCCGAAGCCGAACGAGCCGCGCGGCGACATTTACTTGGCGACGGTAGGCCACGCGCTGGCGTTCATCAACACGCTCGACTACCCGGATATGGTCGGGCTGAACCCGGAAGTCGCCCACGAAACGATGGCTGGCTTGAACTTCCTGCACGGCGTCGCGCAGGCGTGGGATGCGGGCAAGCTGTTCCACATCGATCTGAACGACCAGGTGATCGGACGCTACGACCAGGACTTCCGCTTTGGCGCGGTAAATCTGAAGGCGGCGTTTTTCCTGGTGCGCTTCCTGGAGAAAGTTGGCTACCAGGGAAGCCGCCACTTCGACGCGCACGCCTACCGCACCGAGGATTACGAGGGGGTCAAAGCATTTGCGCGCGGATGTATGCGCACCTACCTGATCCTGAAAGAAAAGGCGCGCCGTTTCGACGAGGACGCCGAAATCCAGGCGCTGCTGGCGGAAATCACCGCCGACGACGGCTCGATGGCGCCGTTCCAGGGCGGCTACAGCCGCGAGAAAGCCGCCGCGCTCAAGGCGCATCCGTTTGATCGCGTCGCGCTCGGACGGCGCGGGCTGGCATATGAGCGCCTCGATCAACTGACGAATGAACTGCTGCTTGGCGTGCGGTAAGCAGCCTGTCGAAAAATAAAGATTTTTTCATCGCAAAACGCGCTGCAATGCGGCGCGTTTTGTGCTTTTATCGCATCAAGACGCAGGATTTCCCGCCATGACGCTCTAGGTGACGATCTTTTCAGAATGATTGACGGATCGCGCTACGGATGCGTATAGTACGATTGCCGCGCGCAATGGAAATGCTATCCAGCATAACTTGTAGGAAGATCGACCGGATATTGGACAATCCCGTGATCGGCGTTGCTTCGACGGGCGCAGCCAACGCAGGTTGAGCCTGTCGAAACCAATGCCAACTGCTCCACGGATGCTGGCGTGACTGGCCAGGTTTTAGTTGATCGCTCTATTGTGGAGACGGCGCCACGTGAGCGCTGCGTCAGCGTATGTGCCAGGAGGCGATGATGTATTGGGTGCGTCGTTGGGTGTTGATGTGGACTCTGATGGTTGTCACCTTGGGCGGACTGCCCGCAGGATCCGTCGCACATCTGGACCAACCGGTTACGCTGGCGCAGAGCGCGTTAGAGGGACCACAACCGGGCGATGTGTTCCGCGAGTTTGGATTTCCGCAGCGCCTGACCCTCTGTTTTCGACCATCGAACCCGGCATCGTGCAACAATATTCCGGCAGAGCGTTCCGCCGGGTTGACATTCAACCCCGCTGGCGCCACGCGGGCGGAACTGGCGGTCGAATACTGGGGCGGACATATCGGCACGCGCCAGCATTTTCGCGTCAATGCGCAGGATTACTGGCAACCGTTGCCGCCGATCCAGAATGTTCCTCCCGGCGCCCGGCAGCAGTGTTATTTCCGCACCATCCTGGGGCGCACGCTGTCGCTCGACCTGAGCCAGCTGCGGAATGGCGAGAACCGCTTCCGTTTCACCATTTCGCATAACAACCAACTCGGGCAGGATACGCAGTGTCCTGGAAACTTTGGCTGGGGCACAACCTATATCTATGGCTTCACTGCTCGGCTGTACTACGCGCCGGGGAGCATTCCCGCGCCGAGCGGCAGCATTACCTCACCTGCTGAAGGCGCTACCATCGGCGAGATGCCACAAATCACCGTCCAGGCGACTCCTCCCCCCGGTCGAACGATTGCGCGCGTCGACGTGATCGGCGAATACCTCGATTACGACTGGGACGGCAACGGCGTGCTGCGCGAGTGGCAATATCAACTGGTGCGCACCCAGATGCAACGTCATATCGGCTGGGCAGTGCGCGATGGCAATGTCTACCGCGTGGTCTGGAACACCACCTGGATACCGGATCAGGTCGATGCGAACGGCAATCCGCTGCCGGTGCGCCTGATGGCGCGGATCACCGACAGCGACGGAGTATCGGTGATGACCGCCGCGCGCACTGTCTGGTTCCAGCGCAGCGGGCGCCAGGTGCGGATGTACACCTCCTCGCACGACCATGGCAGTCCGCCCCAACGGGTGTTTGGCGTGCCACGGAACTTCGGTCCGCGCAACATGAGCAGCGCGACTCCGCCGCTGACGACCACCATCACGCTTGCCGACGACCCGGCCGGCGCTGCGTCGGCGCGGATGATCATCCATACCTGGGCAGGCGATCAGACCAAGGAAGAGCCAAATGTGCGAGATCGGATGACGATCAACGATGTTCCTATCGTCAATGTCAATGCCTCTCCGCCTGCCGTCGCGACGCCGCCGATCGGCGCTGACCATCACTGGAGTTTCGACTGGCGCGATGTGCCAGTGTCGGCGCTGATCCAGGGGGATAATCTTTTCGGGGTATGGACCAATCGCCAGGGGCACCATCTGGAGATCAACTGGCCCGGTCCGGCGTTGATGGTCGAACGGGTCGATGCGCCCTATGCCCACGACCAGGTGATCGTCACCCCGGAAGATACGCCAATCACGATCACGCTGACCGGCTCGACGCCGTTCCTTAACCCGCTGACGATCGCACCGATCAACAACCCGTCGCGCGGAACGCTCAGCGGATCGGGAACCACGCGCCGCTATACGCCACAGGCAAACTACAACGGTGCGGATCGGTTCGACTTCCGCGTTTCGAGCGCCGACGGCGAAGATACAGGAACCATTCACATCGTCGTGACCCCCGTGAACGATGCGCCGGTGCTGAACCCGGCGCCGCGCACGTTCCCTGCCATTCCTGAGGATGTTCCCGATGCCAGCAATCCCGGAACGACGGTAAGCGCACTGCTCAACGGCATGGTCACCGATCCCGATCCTGATGCGCTTCCTGCAGGGATAGCGTTGACCGGCGCAAGCGG
>JAUQOW010000301.1 GCA_030550675.1 Chloroflexota bacterium | reverse complement strand
GATGGCGATCAATAACCCCTCTTGTCGGCGGCCATGTGTTTGCAATGTGCGGCCAGGAGGTATACAGCAAGCGCACGCGCGTTGGGAAGCCGAACATGGGCAGCAGACCAGCATTTGCCAGTCGCTCACTCAACGCTTCCTGCGTATAGGACGGATCGTTCGCAATGCGATCAATCTCTGGTACAAGGTCATTGTAGAGATAGTTGTACATTCGGGCGCGGAAGGCTTCGGCCTCTGGGTCTTCGCCAGCCCAGGGGGTTGCAATGCTGAGGGTTCTGATCAGATCCTCGATGATGGGACGATGTGCCGAGTTCTGAACCCAGCCACGCACGATCGGTTCACAGGTTGCCCAATCTGCAACGCTGCCAAACTCGCCGTGGACATTATCGCCTTCACCTGACAATGGCAGCGTTGGATCGCTCAAGAATGCCTGACGTAATACCTCTTTGATCAGCACGCGCTTGAAAATCGGCTCGCTGGTCAGGTCCACATAGGGCGGCGGGGGCGGATCGCCGGTCATCTTCTCAGGGCGCGCATAGTAAAAATCGTCGTGGCTGCGACCACGGCAGAAGGTGACCGCCAGCGAGACCCCGGCGGCTCTGCGACCCGCCCGCCCGACGCGCTGCTGGTAGTTGAAGCGGCGGGGAGGCATATTCGCCAGCATCACGGCATTGAGCGAGCCGATATCGACGCCTGCCTCCATCGTGGTGGTCACGCTCAGAACATCCACACCGTGGACTTTCGCGATCTCGTTCCCAAGAAAAACCTCCTGAAACCAGCGCTGCCGGCGCGGGCGATCCTCGCGGTCGGTCTGGCCAGTCAGTTCTTCGCTGTTCATACGAAAAACGAACGGCGCCTTTGTCAGCAGGGTGTAGTAGTCAAAATCGTTACGTACCGAGCCGCGAACTAACGCACGTTTTCCCGAGCACTCCGGGCATACGCCGACATCGTGCAAAAAGCGGGCATTACAGTGCGGACAGTAGTACATGGTTCGTTCGGTTTCAGCGCCGGTGTTGGCTGGAATGACCGCCAGATGATCGGGATTCAGAACAATCCCGTTTGCCGAGGGAATGCCAGCTTTGTGATCGAGGAGTTGTCGCTGCACATCAAGATCGCTGATGCGCCGGTTCTGAAGGTACGTTTTGCTGAACTTCTGCAACGAATTGTCTGAACCTAGACGAAACTCATTGGCGTATCGATGGCGACGCCGCACGCCTAACTGGCGAATGACCGCTTCTGTGGCGCTGCGAATCTCTGGTGATGGAGGAGTGGTTGGCAGATAACTGACCCGTCCCTGACCAAGCCCTTCGATAGTGCGCGCAATATGTGGAAAGAGCGCATACATGATCTCAGCAGTAAGTTGATCGTACATACGATCAATGTGGCTGCGCTGGGCTTGTGATGCGTTGATCTGTGTCTTTGGCGTTCTGTTGCTCCAATCATAACATTGGTGCCACCACTCCCACTGACCGCCAGGGACCTTGTAGCGCTTTGCGGTGAAAGCCGAGCCGCCGGGGCAGATGCCGACGCTAAGAAGACTATCGAAGATGGCATCACGCAGGTGTCGGATCGGCACTGGTCCAGGATAGTTCTGTATCAGCGCCATCCAGGCATCGCGGGCTTGCTGATTGGTCGGCGGACGTCCCGTAATCCAGCGCAAGGCTTCGTTGCTGATCTGCGGATCGAGCGAGGCTTCGAAGCGATCATGCGCCGGTTTGTCTTCAGCCTGTCCTTCGGCGCTGACCACTGCGTGAAGCGTTGGATTGAGCGCGTGCAGTTCACGGTCTGCTGGCGAATCGGGAGTCACTTCAACGCGCAGAAATGCGATGAAATCATTCCAGTAGGACTCAAGCGCCTGGATCAGGGCCAGACGCAGCATATCACGGAAATGGTCGCGTTCGATGCCCGCAGCCAACTTTGCCGCATCCTGGCGGCTGTCCGAAAAAATGACCAGCTTCCGTGACGAGGTGTCATATGTATGCTGGAATGGGGCCATCTCTCGGAATAGCGCGCTGGCCAACACCTGACAGGCTTTCTGAAACCCGGTGCGATGGTTGCGCAAAGGCGACTTGAAGATCTCGCGGCGGCTGTAGTCGGCATCGCAACGTGGACACTTTGTCGGCAGAGCAAGTTCGTTATCGAGTCTGATCTCCGAGGCGTTTCTAGCGGCGGAAATAACGTAAAGCCAGCCGGGGATTTCATTCGCTTTTGGCGGCGTTGCGTCTTGACTGACCAGCCCGGTGCTACGCTCCATTTTGGCGCGCACCCAGCGATATTTCACCTTATCACGCTCCCATTCTTCATCCTGGGGTTTTTCAGCCCACGGTTGACCATGCGGCTGGGGCCAGAAGACCGCGTAGTTTCCGTACCGTTGACTTAGCGTCACGCGATCCGGCATGCTCTCCAGATCAGGCTGGTCTGCCGTCAGGATAAAGGCGCCACCTTTGCCTGCCGCCGGTGTCTTCCGATACCCGCCGAGAAAGACATCGCCGCACACTTCGCATACGATGAGGTCGAGCACGCGAGAACCGCACGAACACGAGAGCCTGTGGGTGTGATAGATCGCGCCAATAGTTGGACGTGGCGCCAGGTTTGGGTCTTGGCGTCGTTTTTGATCGACCGTCTCATCAGTGCAATCGGGATTGCAACATGCCCAGAGGTTCTGGAGATGATGGAAAAAGAAATGCCCGCGCACCGGTTGGGGTGAACGACCGGTCTTGCTGATCCGCGACATGCCCAGCGCCAGCATCAATCCGCGCATCGCGTCCGATACGCCGTCCTGGCGGACCGTGGGCGATGGCTCAAAGATTTGCCTGTCGAGGCCGGGGGCAAGAGTCGGTCTCACTGATCCTAATGCTGCCTGAGCAGCGTCACGGAGCGTCTCGTCCGCGCCGACTGTTGCCAATGCTTCGCCAAGGCGTTCTTCAGGGTTTGACCCTTTGCTGCCGCCCAGATGTTGAGCCAGTCGGTCCATCGCCGCACGCACCTCATTCTGGTCAGGGTTGGGCGGCCCGGTTAGTGGATCCGGCTGCACGGCGGATGCAAATTCTTCGAACGCTTTCTGATAGCCTTTCAGTCGAAAGCGCTCACCGGGCCTGGGTGGTCGTTGTTGACCTGTGACGAACGCGAATTGATCGCGCCCAAAGAACTGGTGTAGAAAATCACGCCCCTTTTGATTGTCCTCAAGACTCGCTGTAGTCGTAAGAATCCGCAGTTTGGGCGAGTCTGGCGACAGACCGAGTCGCGCAAGCAGCAGGCGCAAAATGTAGGCCACCTCAGTGCCGGGGGTGCCGCGGTAGGCATGGAGTTCGTCAATGATGAGAAAGAACATGCGCTCAGGATGTCCTGGCTCTGCCAGCCACTGCCGCGTCTGCTCAAAGATATCGCTCTCGATCCTGCGCATCAGCATGATGTTCAGCATCGAGTAATTGGTGATGAGGATGTCTGGCGGCGTTTCTTGCATGTCCCAGCGCGACCACATCTCGCCACCATCGGGTCGCGGGAAATAGGAGAGGATGTCTTGATCCAGCTTTTGCGCCCGCACCTCTTCCAGAATCGCCTGGTACTGTTGATCCATTTCGCTCAGGTATTCTTGCAGCATTCGTAGACGTTGCGGGTGGTCTTTTGAGCCAGGCACAGGAGTTTGCCCGGTGTATCGCCCAAATGTAATCCGGTTGCCATTGCGGTGCTTATCGAGCCAATGGTGAATGTTGTCATCGTCGAGCGAGATGCGCAGACGCCGAAGTTGATCTTCAACCAGCGCATTGAGCGGATAGAGAATCACTGCACGCAGCGCAGCAGGACGGCGCATGTGGTCCCACTGTGAAATTCGGTTGCTGTTGGTCGGATCCTGGCGCCACCAGTATCGTCCCACTGGCTCAGTAGTGGGCGCTTCCCATTCTTTCGACTCACGCGCAAGTTGCGCCAGTAACGGGAGCAGGAAGCACTCGGTTTTTCCTGATCCAGTGCCGGTGGTTACGACCAGATCTCGCTGATGCACAATGACCTGCTCTAGACTCTCCATCTGGTGACGATAGAGGGTCATTCCTGGTCCGAACAGGTTTCGCCCCAGCTCCGTCAGATCGCGGTACTCGTCTGGCAGGCGCGCTGCTGCTCTTGCAAGGTTGAGCTCCGATGATTCGTAGACTGGCACTGGCTCGATAAGCGGCGGCTGGCTCAGGACGCCGGGACGCTCCAACACTCGATCGCGCTCATCGCCAAGCACCGGCGAGCGCAGCGGGAATGCGCTTTTGAGGTACAAGCGATACATCAGTTCGATCCGCTGATGCGCGCCAATCACGTCATGCATAGTCGGCCTCCTCATCATTATCATTCAGTCGTAGCTTATTCCGCAGTTCATCAACCAGTTCCGCACTGATGCTCTCGTATACCAGCCAGCCGTCTTGGTATGAGGGAAGACGACCAGATGCCAGCACGAGCGCGCGCTCGTATATCTCCGGCCAGCGCCAATCGAAGGGCACAGCCAGTTGGTTCGTCGTAGAACGGTATTGCACAGGGCACGACTGACCGGATTCATAACGCGCCAGGAAGTGCAGGCCATACCAGTCTGCCCGTAGCCACTGCTGTCGGCCTTCATCATAGTAGAGGGTGTACTCAGGACGAAGATCCGCTCGTCCAGCAGCGTCATTGTCCAGCGACCACAGCTCATACAGGCCAGCCTTACCGCTAAAGTTCACCTCGGTAAAGGTCGTGCCGTTGAAGGCTTTGACCCGATACGCATGCGGTCGTATGCCTTGAAGCGTCTCAAGCGATTCTCTCCACCTGTTAAGTGGAGGCAACCGTCGTGCTAACATCAGACCAGCCTGCTCAGCCTGATGCACGGATTGTCCGATGGGTTCAAGGATGGTCGCCATATGCTCAGGGTCGCGCACATCAAGGTATATCGTGGCCGGACCATCACCACGATCCTGTGGCACAAATTCAATGGTGACCCTTTGACGGAAGTGTTCGAGCAGTCTGGCATCTCGTTGACCGCAGAGCACCCATTGACCAGCCCGTTCGCCATTGGTTATCGGAAAGACTACCGAGGGCGCTGCTGCCCAGCGCTTGCGATCAGCAGACGTCTCGACATGACCAAGAAGGCGAAGTCGGCGTAGCGCCTGTGATGGAGCGTCCTTGCCTCCAAGGCTCTGCCACGTTTGTTGAAACACCTGCCAGCTTCCGATCCCAGTCGCAGACAGCCACGCGAGCAAGCGATCATACTGCTGGGTTCGAGCCGCAATCTCGTCGCTGGCAACTACTTTTTTTTCTACGACTGTATCTCCTTCTTCAAACGGATCACTGGCTGGAAGA
>JAUQOW010000069.1:12134-20627 GCA_030550675.1 Chloroflexota bacterium | reverse complement strand
CTTCGACGATGGCGCCGCTGGTAAAGACCTGCACCTTGCCGCGCCGTTCAGCTTCAAGCGCAAAATCCTTAAACTTTGCGAACGGCTTGCCGGTTGAGTCGCGGTACTTGCTCTCTTTGAAGTCGCCGCCCATCAACTCCTTCATAATCAGCTTGAGCGACCCGAAGGAGCAGACATACCCTCGCTCGCGGGCAAGGTGCACCGCCCGCACAAGCATATCGTAGATATCAGGTTCGTCGCGCGGAGGTTCAGGCGCTGGCGGCTCAGGCGGCGTGCGCTCTGCTGGCGGCGGTTCCTGGCGCGTCCGCACGGATGGCGCGGGCTCAACCTCCTCGAAGTCACGTCCCCGGTCCGCAGCGCGGATGCGCGGGATGTCCGCCTGGAGCGGCTGCGGCTTCTTGCCCAGCAACTGCTCGTAGAAAATGAACTCGTCGGCGCTCTGGGCAAGGTGACCGGAGGCGGCGCCGCCGACGCCGATAATGATGACTTCTTTCCCATGCTGGCGGATCGCATTCACCAGCGGAATGAAGTCGCGGTCGCCGGTGGCGAGCACGAACTTGGCGATGTTTGGGTTGGTATACAGCGTTTTCATCGCGTCGATACAGAGATTCATATCGACGCTGTTCTTGATGGCGCGCCCCGTCCGCCCCAGATCGCGATCATAGTAGTAGGTCGGAACATACATCGGCTCAATGCCGTTGGCATACAGGGCGCTCGTCACGCGCGGATAGCGATACCAGTCGGCGTAGGCGCGAGCGATCACCACCCGTCCCAGATCCGCGACGCGATCCATGATGATTTCAAAGTTCGGATTGACGTCAAGTTTGTCGCGAACACTGACATAGACGTTCTCGAAGTCGATAAACACGGCGACATCGAGACGCGGATTGTCGGTAGCCATGGGTCGTTTAATCTTCTCCTGATACTTAGCGTCGTCAAGTATCGGCTCCAGACATCAACGCGAGCCAGGCGCTTTCTGCAGCGGGGCGCCAGAACCATAACGCCCGACGCGCGACGACGCCAGCCGAACGGAACTGCTTACATCCGGATCGTTCGCTTCCGTCTGCGACATCATCGCGCATCATCCTGCTGCGGACAGACCAAAGCCCGCGAACGCGCGGCGATACCTGCAACGTCAATCGTGCGGGCAGGCTGTTCTGTAACGCTGCAACCTGCCACCTCATTTCCGCTGAACACCGAACCGCTGCCGGGGCATCGAACCATTGCGCTGTTCGAGGAGCCAATCACTTGTCAACGTACAGACAAACAGCCGAAATGGGTCACAGGCGCAGGCGTCGGCATTCCGACGCTCAACGCTCCGTATATTCTAACTATAGCATTGCCGCACCTAAAGCGCAACCGATAATACGGCGCGGTAAAGCGCCAGTGCGCGCATTCGTCGTTCTGCGTGATTGACGATCGGCGCCGGATAGTCGCGTCCGATCACCACGCCGCACCGTCGCTGCTCTGCATACGGCATCATCCAGGGTGCGTGAATGTAACGATCGGGAACCGGCGCCAGTTCTGGCAGATAGCGGCGCACATATTCGCCCCTGGGATCGAATTTTTGTCCCTGGCTGACAGGGTTGAAGACTCGGAAGTAGGGTTGCGCGTCGGTGCCAGTTCCGGCGCTCCACTGCCATCCCCCGTTATTGGCGGCATGATCGCCATCGACCAGTTGCTGCATAAAGTAACGTTCGCCCCAGCGCCAGTCGATCAACAGGTCTTTCGTCAGAAACGACGCAACGATCATGCGTGCCCGGTTGTGCATCCAGGCTTCCTGCTTCAATTGCCGCATAGCGGCATCCACGATCGGATAGCCGGTGCGTCCTTCCTTCCAGGCGTCGAACAGCGCCGGGTCATTTTCCCATGCCAGCGCGTCGTACTGCGGTTTGAACGATCGCCGCAGCACATGCGGGTAATGCCATAGTATCTGATAGTAGAAATCGCGCCAGGCAAGCTCTCCGATCCAGGTCTCAATCGATCTGGCGATTCGTTCAGCGTCCTGCTCATCGCTTACCGCGTCGAGCTGGCGAAGCGCAGCGCGCAGCGCCGCCCGTGGCGCCACGCATCCGAATCGCAGGTAGGGCGATAAGCGCGACGTCGCCGGTTCCGCCAGCAGGTTGCGACCCTCCGCGTACCCTGCGATGCCATGTTCGGCAGTCAGATCGACGAATGCCGCCAGGCGCGCGTTGCCGGGGGTTTCGCCGCCCGGAGGAATGCGTTGGGCAACTGTGACGCCGAGATCGGCGACATCAGGGATTGCCAGATCCGCAACACGTTCGGGAACCGGGCGAAGCGGCGGCGGATCGACCTGATGCAGCCATTCGGCGCGACGCTGCTCCACCAGCGCGCGCCAGCGCCGCCAGTAGGGCGTGTACACAGTGTACGGTCGTCTATCACCGGTAAGCGCCTCGTCCGGTCCGAGAATGACCGCATCTTCAGCGACCAACGTTTCGACGTTCAGATCGCGCAACAACGCTTCAACCTGCGCATCGCGCTGGCGCGCATAGGGGGTGTAGTCCCGGTTCCAGGCGACGCCAGCCGCACCGATTTCCTGCACCAGGGTGCGGATCACGTCTGGCGTCGAACCGCGCCGCACCACCAGACGACTTCCACAGGAACGCAGACTGGCGTCAAGATCGCGCAGCGCATCGATCATAAACGCGATGCGCGCCGCTCCGGTGCGCGAGGCGTGCAGGATGGCGTCGTCGAGAATGAAAAGCGGAATGACATGCCCGTTGCTTCGCGCAGCAGCCGCAGCGAGCGCCGGATTGTCACGCAGGCGCAGATCGCGGCGAAACCAGTGAATCCAGACCATACCAACACGTCTCGATAAAGATCGACGCAAAGACGTGAAAGCGCAACACCTCGCGGATGACGCCATCACATCGTGGCGTCTTTGCGCCTTTGCGCCAGCTTCTTTAGGAAGATCAACCAGACATTGAACAATCTTGCCGACGTCGACTATTTCGCAGTTGGCGCGGGCTTCGACAGGCGCAGCCCACGCCAACCGCTCCCAAGGTGCAGGCTTGTCAGGTTTTTATTTGATCTCACTATCAGGAACTCTCCACATGAGACTGCGTGGAACCCCCCAGGCGCTCGCGACAGGCGGCGATGCCCGCCGCGCTTTCAGGAGAAGGTTCAAGTTCGTGCGAGTGCATCAGCGCGTCGCGCGCTTCGGCGTAGCGCCCCAGCATGTAGAGCGCCTTCCCGCGATTGAGCCAGTAGACCGCCTTCACCGTCGAAATCGGCGCCGCCAGATCGATGGCGCGCTCGAAGCATTCCAGCGCCGCTTCCAGGCGACCCAGTTCCATCAAGAGCGACCCCTTGTTGTTCCACACACCCGCGCTCTCCGGTTCGAGCGCCAGCGCCCGATCATAACTGGCGAGCGCATCATCGAAGCGACCGAGATCGGTGAGCGCCATGGCGCGCCAGAGCCACGCGCTCTGATTGGCGTCCGACGCCGCCAGCGCCGCTTCAAAACGCTCAAGCGCCTCCCGCGGACGCCCCTGGCGCAACAGGATCTGCCCCTGGTCGCAGAACATGCGACTCTCCCGTTCGGCGCTGGCGCGCTTATCCGCAGACGCGCTCTCGCTCTCGAACATGCGCGTCACTTGCTCGCGCAGGCGATCCTCGGTCATCTGCAGGCGCCGTTCGTCGTCACCCAATCCTGCGCCAGCGATCAGGCGTCGCGCCTGTTCACAGATCAGCAACGCCGTTTCGAGCGATTCGTAGTTGCCCAGGATGCGAGCGGCGTCTGCAATCCAGAACGCGAATGAGAGGATCGCACGCCGGGCAGCGACCGCTTCTCGACTCGACAACTCTCCGGCTCTGGTGTATGCCGCCACCGTCTTGGCGGCATAGGTCTGGCTGAGCGTATTGCCCTGCACCGTCAGGCGGGCGCAGAGATCGCCGATCATGAAGTAATCGTTCGCCTGCTGCGGACGGCGCGCGCGCGCGGCGCGTCCCAGGGCGCGCACCTCCGGATTGGCGTCATTGGCAAACGCATCGAACACGCCGCTCAGATCGCGGAATGCGGTCAACAGTTGCGCCCATAGACCAATCGGCTCTTCACGAACGCGATCTGTGGTCGTGCGACCGACCTGAGGCGGGGCAGGAATGTTGGGGTCGGCAGGTAATGTCATACAACGCCTCTCTGCGTGACAGATGTTAGAAGCATTGTACACCACTTCACGTTGCTGGTGAACCCGTCGATATGCCTGTTTTTTATATGCCCGCGCAACGCAGACGCAACGCGATTGGCAGTCCGACCTCGCTCGTGAGCGCTTCCATCTGTGCACAGTCAAGATCCGCAAAACGTCCATCGAGCGCGATCCGCCCGTCACGCATCAGAACAACGCGATCCAACGCTTCATAACAGAAATCGAGGTCGTGACTGACCACCAGCACGCTGCGTCGCCGCGCTGCAAGATCGTCGATAAGCCGCATCAGCGCATCAATGCTGGCATTGTCCAGCCCGGCAGTCGGTTCATCGAGCGCCAGCAGCGGCGTATCCATCGCCAGGACTGCGGCGATGGCCACCAGGCGACGCCGCGCAGGCGGCAGATCATACGGATGCTCATCAACGACGTCACGCAGGTCCAGCGCATCGATGGCGGCTTCAGTCAGCGCACTTACCTTTTCCGGCGAAAAACCGAGGTTTCGCGGTCCAAAGCGAATCTCATCGCGCACCGTGCGGGCAAACAACTGATTGCGCACATCCTGGAACACGATGCCGACGTGTCTGGCGCAACGCGCCACCGTGGTCGTCCGGGTGTCAACGCCTCCCACCAGCGCGCGCCCGCGTGATGGACGAAGCAGACCGTTCAGGTGACGCACCAGGGTGCTCTTTCCTGCGCCGTTCCGACCCACGAGCGCAATGCGTTCGCCGCGCCGCACTGTCAGCGACACGCCACGAAGCGCTTCAACGCCGGTCGGATAGGTAAAATGCACGTCTTCAAGCGACACAATCGGTTCAGCAGCGCTCGTCGCCCCCCGTGAATCATGTGCTTCACTGCGTGATTGAACCGCCGCTGAACGCGGTGCGCCATCCTGTGCAGCGGCGCGCCATCCCGCCGCAAGATCGGCGACCGTGATCGGCAACGGGCGATCCGGCGCCCAGCGCCCTTCGGCGCGCGCCCGCGCCGCCATCTGCGTTGGGCGGGGCCAGCCGATCCTGCGTTCACACAACCGGGGATCGGTCAGCACATCGGCAGGCGCGCCGTCAGCGAGAACAGCGCCGCGATCCAGCGCCACCACCCGCTCCGCCACCTCAGCGACCCATTCCAGGCGATGTTCAGCGATCAGGATGGTTATTCCCTGCCGGCTCAGCGCACGCAGCACATCGGCGAGTTCCGCCATCGCGGGCGGGTCGAGTTGCGAGGTTGGCTCGTCGAGCGCCAGCACCGGCGGACGCATCGCCAGCGCTGCGGCAATGACCATCCGCTGCTGCTGACCGCCAGACAGCGCGTAGGGCGAACGGTCGCGGAGGTGGTCAATGCCAAGCGCCTGAAGCGCCCATTCGACGCGCTCAATCATCTCTGCGCGCGGCACGCCGAGATTTTCCAGCCCAAACGCCACTTCGTCATACACTGTAAACCGCGCGCCAGAGATCTGGCTGAAAGCATTGCTGCCCACCAGGGCGACATGACGCACCAGTTCGGCGATTGGATGGGTCGCTATCGGCAATCCATCCACAACCGCGTCACCATCCAGACGACCCCGGAAGAAATGCGGTACAAATCCGGCGCAGAGCGCGCAGAGCGTACTTTTGCCCGCACCCGCCCTGCCGATGACGGCGCAGATCTGACCGGCAGGAACAGTAAGCGTGACATCGCGCAGCGCCGGTTCGCTCGCGCCTGCATACGTGAAGGTCACATGGCGCAGCACGATAGGGGCATATGGCGGCGACGCATCATCCATAGCAACATCCAGGCCCGCGGCAGAGAGAGTCGAGAACACCGAGGGACGGCATAAACCCATCGTTATCGTTATCAATCAAACACCATCACAACACGTCCCGCAACTATCGCCCCCAGCGCCGCCAGCATCACGATCCGCGCCAGGCGTTCGGCGGGCGGGTCAGGAATGTCGCGCACCCAGGTTTTGGGACCCGGCGCATTGAAAGCGCGCGCTTCAATCGCCATCGCCCGCTCCTCCGCCTCGACCAGCGCGCCGACGATCAGCGGACTGACCAGCGGAAGCACGCCACGGATGCGCTGCACCACATTCCCCTCGGTTTCCAATCCACGCGCACGTTGCGCCTCCGCCACACCCACAGCGCGTTCGCTGATTGCAGGGATGAGTTGCAACGCCACCAGCAGAATATACCCGATCGAGCGCGGCATACCGCTCTGGATCAGCGCCTGGACCAGCATGCCGGGATGGGTTGTTTGAAACAGCAGCAGCGGCGCTCCAGCGACTACCAGCAGCCGGCTGCCGGTATCAAGCGCAAACTGAAGCCCGGCGCGACGGAACAGGAGCGGACCAACTGGAATGGTCATCGGATCAGCGGTAGGGAAGAACAACCCCTGCACCAGCGCCAGCGAGATCAGCACCGGCAGCAGCGTCTTCAGCAAAATATCGAGGAAACGGCGCGCCACCAGCGAGGCAAGCGCCAGCGGCAGCAGCGCGCCCCCCAGGAGCGCCGCTCCGGTCAGCGGCGCAGGGAGCAGAAACGTCGCTCCAATAAGCAATAACGCGCCGGTCACCTTCGTCAGCGGGTTCAGCCGCTGAAGAAACCCGGCGCGTTCGATAAACAGACCGGTGCGTTGCACGGCAGCAAAGGATCTATTGTGCAGCAATGCCAAAACGCGCCAGCAGACGTTTCGGCAGCGCACTGATGATTGCCCACACAATCAGGTAGGTGATCGTCTTATCGAGCGGATCGGAAACCGCGCCCTGCATAAACGATGCACCCAAGACACTGGCGCCGAGGTTCTGGAACATAGCAACCAGAACATCAGTGCCCGCGCCGGTGACGCCGCCGAACACATACGTCGCAATCGGCGCAGAGACGGCAGCGGCGACCACACCGGTGATTACTCCAGCAAGCGCCATCTTCCACCACGAGCGTATCGCGCCGTACTGTCGCGCGTATCCTGCGATCAGACCGATCACCGCCGCTACCGCAGCAAACGGCAGCGCCGAGGGCGCCAGCGTCAATCCCCAGATGACGTTGGCGAGCAGACCGGTGATCGCTCCCGCCAGCGGACCAAGCAGTACGCCAACCAGCACCGTGCCGATCGAATCGAGATAGATCGGCAATTTCAGGACGCTTTGCACCAGATGACCAAGCGCCACATTGATGGCGATGGCGATCGGAATCAGCGCCAGCGCCGTGCTGCTCAACTCGCCGCGTTGCGATGTGGTCGAAGTGGTCATAGTCGCATCTCCTTACAAGGCTCGATCAGCCTTCCTTGCAGGCCGCTTTTGGGAGTGTCGTACTCTGCGCGCGGGGTGTTGTCAATTTGACACTAAAACCAGTATACCACATCTTGTGCGCGCGTCAAACGACGACGGATACATGGCGCGTAATAGAACACGGATTCGCACGGATTGAGACGGATGGACGCCGATTCGGTCGCCTGCCCTGACCGGCGGATGCGCGCGGATCCGTCGCCTCTCCGCGCATCCGTGTTTCTGTTCACATCGCGCCTGGACCCGAAGGCGACTTATGCTATGATGGAGGCGCTGACCGAAGCACACGTCAAGAGGTTCATTATGAAATCGGCTTTGTTCGTCTGGGGCGGCTGGGAAGGGCACGAGCCAAAGCAGTGCGTCGACATCTTCGCGCCGCTGCTGCGCGCTGAAGGGTACGAGGTGACCATCAGCGACACGCTCGACTCGTACCTTGACCGTGAACGCATGCACGCCTACAGCCTCATCGTCCAGGTCTACACCATGTCAACCATCACGCGCGAGCAGGAACAAGGACTGCTCAACGCCATCGCCAGCGGCGTCGGCTTTGCCGGCTGGCATGGCGGCATGGCGGACGCATTCCGCCAGAGCACCGACTATCAGTTCATGGTCGGCGGGCAGTGGGTCGCTCATCCCGGCGGCATTATCGACTACACTGTGAACATCACGAACCGCGACCATCCTATCACCGCCGGTTTGAACGATTTCCGCATGCACTCTGAACAGTACTACATGCACGTGGACCCCAGCAACAACGTACTGGCGACCACTACATTCAGCGGCGAATACTGCCCCTGGATCGAAGGAGTGGTGATGCCGGTCGTCTGGACGCGCATGTGGGGCAAAGGGCGCGTCTCCTACTGTTCGCTGGGACACGTCGCGCGCGACTTCGACGTTCCCGAAGCGCGCGAACTGGTGCGACGCGGCATGCTCTGGGCAAGCCGGAGCGAGAGTTGAAGGCTGAAGGTTGGAAAGTTGAAGGTGACACACACCGATCAGCCCGCGTATTCGCCAACCCGCTTGTTTGCTGGCACATGCGTTGATAGCGTACGCGCGCCCATCGGGACAACC
>JAUQOW010000069.1:0-12034 GCA_030550675.1 Chloroflexota bacterium | reverse complement strand
ATCAGCGGCATCTACCTGGAAAACAGCAAGATCTTCGACGCGATCAACGTCGTCGCCGTTGCGGACATCGACCCGGATCGGGCAAAGGCGCGCGCGGCGGAGTACAACATTCCCAAGGCATGCAGTGTTGAGGAGTTGCTGGCTGACCCTGAGATTGAGATCGTGATCAACCTGACCACCCCCGACGCTCACGGTCCGGTGGCGCTTGCGGCATTGAACGCCGGCAAGCACGTGTACAACGAAAAGCCGCTCGCCGTCACCCGTGACGAAGCGCGTGCACTGCTTGACCTCGCTGCACGCAAGGGATTGCGCGTCGGCTGCGCTCCCGACACCTTCCTTGGCGGGGGGTTGCAGACCTGTCGCAAACTGATCGATGATGGCTGGATCGGCGAGCCAATTGGGGCGACCGCTTTCATGATGAGCCATGGTCCCGAAAGCTGGCATCCGAACCCGACCTTCTTCTACCAGCCTGGCGGCGGTCCGATGTTCGACATGGGTCCTTACTACCTGACGGCGCTCTGCGCGCTGCTCGGTCCGGTGCGGCGGGTGACCGGCTCGGCGCGCATTTCGTTCCCAGAACGCACAGTAACCAGCGAGCACAACTACGGCGCCAGGATTCCGGTCAACACCCCGACGCATGTCGCTGGCGTGCTCGATTTTGCTTCCGGCGCCGTCGCGACGATCATCACCAGCTTCGATGTCTGGAGTTCGCAACTGCCGCGCATCGAGATTTACGGCTCGCAGGGCACATTGGGCGCGCCCGACCCGAACACCTTCGACGGTCCGGTGCTGCTGCGCCGTGCAGGAGCGCGCGAGTGGTCGAACGTGCCGCTGTCGCACGGCTTCACCCGCAATAGCCGCGGCATTGGCGTGGCAGATATGGCGACCGCCATCGGCACGGGCAGACCGCACCGCGCATCCGGCGAACTGGCGTATCACGTGCTCGACATCATGCACGCCATCCACGACGCATCGCGCGAGGAGCGCCACATGACCCTGCGCAGCGCGATGACCCGACCAGCGCCGTTGCCGCTCGGTCTCGGCGAGCGTGGCGTCGATCTGGAGTAACGCAGGCGCCGTCTTTTTCACCTCGCCCAACCCCGGCAGCGCGCGTTGGCGGAGCCTGTCGACGCCAACGCGCAATGCACGCGCCAGCAGCCCGCGTTGGCGGAGCCTGTCGACGCCAACGCACAACGCACGCGAGTCAAAACGCGGTGTCCATATGTGAGGAATATTCAATGGCAGATGTTGTCTCAATTGGCGAGTTACTCGTTGAATTCGTAGCGACGCAACCGAACACGCCGCTGGCAGATGCGCCTGGTTTTATCAAAGCGCCCGGCGGCGCGCCAGCCAACGTCGCCGTCGGATTGCAGCGGCTGGGGGTCAGCGCGCGCTTCGTCGGCAAGGTCGGCGACGATCCGTTCGGCGTTTACCTGCGCGACAGTCTGGCGCGGGAAGGGGTGGACACCCGCTTTCTGCTGGTTGATCGCTCTGCGCGCACGACGGCGGTGTTCGTGGCGGTGTGGGACGACGGACGCAAGGACCTCTGCTTCTACCGCAACCCTGGCGCTGACATGCTTCTGGCGCCGGAAGAGATCGACGAGCGGATCTTCGAGGGAGCGCGCTGCTTCCATTTTGGCTCAATCGGGTTCATCGACGAGCCGTGCGCCTCGGCGCAGCGCCGCGCACTCGAGATCGCCCGCGCACGCGGATTGATGATCACCTACGATCCGAACTATCGTCCGACTCTCTGGCGCGATGCTGAAACGGCGCGCGCCGTCATCCAGGACTCGTTTCGCTTCTGCCACCTCGCCAAAATCAGCGAAGAAGAGTGGGAAACCGCGACCGGCGAACGCGACCTTGACGCTGGCATTGCGGCAGTGCTGGCAAAAGGCGTCGAACTGCTGGTCATCAGCCGGGGAGCGCGCGGCGCCGTTGCGACAAATGGCGAGTACCGCATTGAACTGCCAGCCCCCTCAGTGCCAGTGGTCGAAACAACCGGCGCTGGCGATGGATTCATGGCAGCGATGATCGCGCGCCTGCTGCCGGAGCGTGAGCGTGTGGGATCACTGGCGCGCGTCGATCAGGAAATTGTGCGTGAGGCGCTGATCGTCGCCAATGCTGTCGGCGCGCTGACCTGCACCAGACCCGGCGCAATCCCGGCGCTGCCGACGCGCGCCGAAGTTGAGCAATTCCTGCAGAGGTGACTGTCACCTACCCGGCGATCCCCAGCCGTTGCGCGTCGGCGCGCAACCCCTCGATAACATGCCCGATGACTTCATCGAGGGGCATGCCGAGCGCCGCAGCATTGTGGGTGATCTCGTCGCGGCTCACGGCGCGCGCAAACGCTTTATCCTTCATCTTCTTGCGCACCGCCGTCACATCAACCTCAAAGACGCTCTTCGTCGGGCGGACGAGCGCGACCGCCACCACGAAGCTTGACAGTTCATCGACGGCTGCAAGGGTCTTTTCCAGCGCCGTCTCGCGCGACACGCCGCTGTAGTTCGCATGCGACAGAATAGCGCGGCACACGTCCAGCGGCCAGCCATTCAATCGCAGGTAGGTCACCCCGACGAACGGGTGCATCAGCAGCGGCGGTTCCGTCACCTGACCTGCCAGAATGGCTTCAGACGCGGCGGTGGCGCTATCGCCCGGCGGCGGCATCTGCGGATAGCGCTCGAAATCCATATCGTGCAGCAAGCCAATCGCTCCCCAGAGATCGGGATCGGCGCCGTTCAACTGCGCAAAATGGCGCATCGACGCCGCAACGGCATAGCAGTGCTTGCGCAATTGTTCACCCTGCACCCACTCGTGCAGAATCGCAAACGCGCGATCAGTGTACGTCACGAATCCCTCCGTTCAGACAAATCAGCAGAGTCTAGCATCTGCAACAGTCGTTCCACCGCCTGGCGCAGCGCCGGAATATCGTGTTCGACTGCATTCCAGATTTCATTAAGATCGATGCCAGAGTATTGATGGACCAGAATATTGCGCATGGCGACGATCTGCGCCCATGGCGCATATGGATAAGCTTCGTGAAAACTGCGTCCGAGTTGCGCCGTCGCTTCGCCGATAATCTGGAGGTGATGCACCATCCAGACCTGGATCAACTCATCCCTATCGAATGCGGCGCGTCCGCGAGCGCGATATTTCTCAATCTGCTCAATCGCAAAAAGGATATCCTGAAGTCGAATTCGTGCGTCTCTCATAAGGGCGTTGCCTCTGCGAGCGCACGGTTGCGTAAGCGCGGTGTCAGTCCGCGCTCATTCACCACATCGACCGGGCATCCCAGCAGTTCTTGCAGCTCTAACAACAATGCCGCGTGATCCAGCAAACTGCGATCAAGATCGAACTCTACCAGAAAATCAACATCACTCTGCTCATCGGCGTCGCCGCGCGCCACGGAGCCGAACACCCGCACATTGCGCGCCCCGTGCTTCGCCGCGATCGCCAGGATTTCAGTGCGCTTTTCCCGCACCCGTTCCGCCAGCGTCATCGCCCCTCCTCCAGAGTCTGACCCCAATATCCTTCAAATACGCTCATCCAAAGGCACAAAAACTCAGCGCTCAGGCGCCGTTCCATTGATGAGGGCTCGTCTTCCTTACCTGAAAGGTATCGACTCTAATCCTTAACCCCTACCCCTACGCTCCCGCACCCGCCACGCATGGTACAGCACAATACTCCCGGCGACCGCCACATTCAACGATGCAATCCGACCACGCATCGGCAGGCGCACCAGAAAATCGCAACGTTCACGCGTGAGGCGCGCAAGCCCCGGTCCTTCGGCGCCGAGCACCAGCGCCAGCGGCAGGTCGAGATCGACCTCATCGAACACCTTCGCGCGCTCGTCGTCTTCGACCCCCACAACCCACACGCCAGCGTGCTGCACCCGTTCCATCGTTGCCGCGAGATTGGCAACGACCGCGACCCGCAGATGCTCAACCGCCCCTGCTGAAGCGTTCACCACGGCTGGCGTAATCTCCGCTGCGCGTCTGCCAGGGATCACGACGCCATGGACGCCAACGACCTCTGCCGTGCGCAGGAGCGTGCCGACGTTCTGCGGGTCCTGAACGTGGTCGAGCATCAGGAGGAGCGCCGGTTCGTTGCGCTCTTCCGCAAGCGCCAGGCAATCATCAAGTTCGACGTAGGGATAGTCGCTGCACTCCAGCGCCACGCCCTGATGGTTCGCATCAAGCGTGCGGCGGTCGAGTTCACGCCGGTCGATCCGTTCAACCGGCACGCCGATCTCGCCGGCAATCCGCACGATCTCGCCGAGCGTCCCGGTTTCCTGGGCGCCAGCCGACACCAGCAGACGTTGAAAGGTGCGTCGTCGGGCGCGCAGCGCCTCGCGCACCGCGTGGCGACCATACAGCAGATCAGCCATAGGAGGCGTGCTCGATGTTACAAACCGAGCGCATTCTTAATGCGCCCGAGAAAACCCTCGTCGCGCTGATTGCCGATTGGTTCTTTGTCGAGCGAGCGGGCGAGTTCTTCGAACAACCGGCGTTGATGATCGGTCAGATTGGTCGGCACAACAACGCGCACGACCACGATCTGGTCGCCGCGCCCGCTGCTGCGCAGGAACGGCACGCCTTTGCCGCGAATGCGGAAAACGGCGCCGCTCTGAACGCCAGGCGGAATGTGCAGGCGTTCTGTTCCATCAACGGTTGGCACATCAACCTCGGCGCCCAGCGCCGCCTGCGCTACATTGAGCGGCAATTCGAGAATGATGTCGTTGCCTTCGCGGACGAAGTACGGATGCGGTTGAACGTCGATGACGACATACAGGTTGCCATGCGGTCCGCCGCGAGGACCGGCGTCGCCCTCGCCGCTGATCCGAATCTGTGATGAACTGTCCACACCAGGCGGAACGCGCACCGTGATTTTGCGCGTCTGGCGCACGCGCCCCTCGCCCCGGCACTCCCGACACGGAATGGCGATGACCGTGCCTTCGCCGCGGCACATATCGCAGGTAGTGACTGTCACCATATTGAAGAGCGGCGCGCGCTGGCGAATCTCGCCGAGACCGCCGCATTTCGGACAGCGCACCGGCTCAGTGCCCGGTTCGGCGCCGCTGCCGCGACATGCCTGGCAGGTTTCCATGCGGCGAAACTCGATCGTTTTTTCAACGCCGAAGATCGCCTCCTCGAACGAAATCGACAACGTATAGCGCAGATCGGCGCCACGCTGCGGACCGCGCTGCGTCCCGCGCATCGTCCCGCCGAAGAACGTCTCGAAGATCGAGCTGAACGGATCGGCGCCGGCGAAGGGATCGAATCCCGGTGCAGCGGACGGACCGGCGTGACCGAACCGGTCGTACATGCTGCGCTTCTCCGGGTCGGACAGCACCTCATACGCCTCGTTGATCTCTTTAAACTTGGCTTCCGCGTCCGGCGCCTTGTTGACGTCGGGGTGGTACTGCCGCGCCAGGCGACGAAACGCCTTCTTGATCTCGTCCTGCGAGGCGTTGCGCTGAACGCCCAGCACTTCATAGTAGTCGCGCTTGACTGCCATAGGTCGCCTCAGCAACGCTCAACGCACGTCGTCTTTGCGATCCGCATCTCTGTCGTCGGCGCTGCGCGTGTCGGTTGTCCGCATCACCTGCTGCACCGCAACCAAGAGTTCCGCCGTCCGGTTCCGAATCTCATTTGTATCATCGCCCTCAACCGCCTGCCGCACTGCCGCAATCCGGTCGCGCACCTGCGTTTGCCCCGCCTCGTTGATAGCATCTCCCACTTCGCGCAGGAGGCGTTCAGCCTGATAGATCGCGCTATCCGCCGCATTTCTTGCGGCGATCAGTTCACGCCGACGCCGATCTTCTTCGGCATACTGTTCCGCCTCCGCGATCATGCGCTGAATTTCGTCTTCAGACAGCCCTGATGACGCGGTGATGGTGATATGCTGCGCCGCGCCGGTGCGCTTATCCGTCGCCGAGACGTTCAGAATGCCATTCGCATCAATATCGAACGTCACCTCAATCTGAGGTACGCCGCGCGGCGCCGGCGGGATGCCGTCCAACACAAACCGACCGAGCGACTTATTGGCGCGCGCTTCGGCGCGTTCTCCCTGTAACACGTGGATCTCGACGCTGCTCTGGTTATCCGAGGCGGTGGAAAAAATCTGGCTCTTCCGGGTTGGAATCGTCGTATTGCGCTCAATCAGCGGCGTCATCACCCCGCCGAGCGTTTCGATGCCGAGCGTCAGCGGCGTCACATCGAGCAATACCACATGTCCCACCTCCCCTGCGAGCACGCCAGCCTGAATTGCTGCGCCAATCGCCACGACCTCATCGGGGTTGACGCCGCGATACGGCTCACGGTTGAAGAACCGGCGCACCATCTCCTGCACAGCGGGCATGCGCGTCTGCCCGCCGACGAGAATCACAGCGTCGATATCGTTAGGACGCACCCCCGCATCGGTGAGCGCCTGGCGCATCGGACCAATCGTGCGCTCGATCAGATCGGCGGTCAGTTGCTCCAGCTTCGAACGGGTCAGCGTCATATTCAGATGGAGCGGTCCGCTGGAGTCGGCGGTGATGAACGGCAGACTGATCTCGGTCTGCACGACGGTCGAGAGTTCCTGTTTGGCTTTCTCGGCAGCTTCCTTCATCCGCTGCAGGGCTGCCCGATCGGTGCGCAGATCGATGCCGTGCTCCTTCTGAAACGCGGTCGCCATCCACTCGATGATACGCTGGTCGAAATCATCGCCGCCGAGATGCGTATCACCGTTGGTGGCTCTCACCTCGAAGACGCCGTCGCCGAGTTCGAGAATCGAAATATCGAACGTACCGCCGCCGAGGTCATAGACGGCGATCAAATGATTGTGCGTGTTCTGGTCGAGACCATACGCCAGCGCCGACGCGGTCGGCTCGTTGATGATACGCACCACCTCCAGCCCGGCAATCCGACCGGCGTCGCGCGTCGCCTGGCGTTGACTGTCGTTGAAATAGGCAGGCACCGTGATGACCGCCTTCGTCACCGGTTCGCCCAGGTACGCCTCAGCGTCGGCTTTGAGTTTTTGCAGCACGAACGCCGAAATCTCCTGCGGGCTGTAGTCGCGCCCGCCCATATGCACCCAGGCGTCGCCGTTTGGCGCCTCAACCAGACGATACGGCGCCAGCGCCCGGCTCTTCTGCACCGCCGGATCGGACAGTTTGCGCCCGATGAAGCGTTTGACTGAAAAAATCGTATGTTCCGGATTAACGACCGCCTGGCGTCTGGCGGTCTGTCCGACAAGACGCTCCCCGGCTTTGTTGACCGCCACGACCGAAGGGGTCAGGCGGCTCCCCTCGGCATTGGCGATCACCACCGGTTCGCCGCCCTCCATCACCGCGACGACGGAGTTAGTCGTCCCAAGGTCGATACCGATAATTTTACTCATTCGTCGTCTCTGAGCCTGACGGCTGTTTTCGTCCCTGGCTGACCTTCACCATCGCCGGTCGCAGCACGCGGTCGCGCAGCATGTAGCCGTGCTGGAGTTCAGCGATCACTTTGCCGTCCTCGCCGTCTTCCGACGGCTCGTAGATGACCGCCTCGTGGCGATTGGGATCGAACGTCTCCCCAACCGTCTGCATGCGGGCGACCCCCTCGCTTTCGAGGATCGTCTTCAGTTTTTGTGGAATGAGCTTGAAGCCGCTGTACCATTGCGTCTCGGCGACATCAGGCGTCACGCTCGCCATCGCGCGCTCGAGATCGTCCATCACCGGCAGGAGCTTAAGGAGCAGCGCAGCGCTGGCGTTGCGAATGATCTCGGCGCGCTCCTGTTCAGTGCGTCGCTTGAAGTTTTTATAATCCGCCACAGCGCGCAGCCAGTTATCCCGCAGTTCAGCATTTTCACGCTCCAGTTCAGCAATCCGCGCCTGGAGATCCTCGACGCTCGGAGGCGCCGCGCTTTCCGCGACTGGCGTTCCGGTCACCGCAACCTCCTGCCCGTCGGGGGGCGTTTCCGGCTGCTCGGAATGTGGCACTGGTTGCAATTCGTCAGACATTGGCATCACCCTCCCTCAAAGGGATCACTTCACGACTCCGCTTCCCAGCGGCTCTCGCCTTCTATGCCATAGAGTTCCGCCAGCAGGTCGCTCATCACGGCAGAGATGTAGCGCACTGCCGAAATAGCGCGCGGATATGCCATGCGCGTCGGACCGATCACGCCGAGCACGCCGACAATCTCGCCGCCGCCGTAGCGCGAGAGCACGACGCTATACTCGCGCATTTCATCATAACTATGCTCGCCGCCGATCACCACCTGCACGCCGCTGCTGGAGAGCGCCCGCGGAATGAGAGCGCCCAATGCGCGGCGGCTCTGCAGAATCTCGACCATCCGACGCACCCGTTCGACCTGCGAGAACTCCGGTTGGTTCAAAATCTCGATCAGCCCGTCGCTGTGAATGTCGCTGTTCAGATGCTCGTTGAACTGATGCATCGCCTTCACGACCATATCGAGCACCTGACAGACAAGCGCATCGCCGACTGGAGGCTCCTGCGCGCGCTCCTGCTTGAGAAACTCCTCGATCCGCTCAACCGGCGCGTCGGCGCAGCGCTCGTTGATCCGCGCGGCGCAACGACTCAACTCCTCCTGCGACAGCGCCATATCGAGCGTCAACGTCTGCTGCCGGATCGTCCCATCGTGCAGCACCAGCACCATAAGCGCCGTCGTATCGTGGATCGAGATCAACTCCAGGTGCTTCAGGCGCGCCTGCTGCGCGCGCGGCGGCGTGACGACCGACGCATTCTGCGCGGTGCGCGCCAGCACTGCGCCCGCCAGTTGGATCCACTGGTCGAGCTCGCTGCGCACCTGATAGAACTGATGCCGGATCGTGCGCTGCTCGGTTGCCGACAGCGGCGTGCGATCCATCAGGTTTTCGACGAAATAGCGGTACCCCGCATCAGTCGGCACGCGCCCGGCTGATGTGTGCAGGTGCGTCAGATAGCCAAGATCTTCCAACGCCGCCAGTTCGTTTCGCACGGTCGCAGGCGATACATTGAGCTTGTATTTGCGCACCAGCAGCTCCGACGCGACTGGCTGCGAACTCTCAATGAACTCCTGGATCGCCAGTTTCAGGATCAGCCGGCGGCGATCGGTCAGATCGGTCGTCATAGACTGTTCCCCTGGCATAGTCTCAGCGTCGCTCTGCCCGCCTCGCTCTTCCCCCAGAACCGTTTCGCGCCTCGTTTAGCACTCTCGAATGGCGAGTGCTAGGAGCGGAGCCTAAATGATTGGCGTGCCTTCGCACGCCATCGCGTGCTGTATTGTATCATACTTCTCACGTGCTCTGCAACGATGGATGCGCAAGGAGAAACCCGCAGTGGAGTCGCTCATCGTAATGATCATCGCCGCCGTCGCGGTGTACATCGTCTTCAAAATCCTGACCGGAATTATCCGTTTCATCATCTCCCTGGCAATTGTCGGGGTCGTTATCTTCCTCCTGGCGCAGTTCCTGTCTTGAAGGCGCTGGCGGGGAGAAACTTTTGTGCAATAATGAACCGCTTTTCCCTCATCCCCCCAGCCCCCTTCTCCCACAAGGGGAGAAGGGGGAGTCAGGGCGTCCTGATGCCTGAAACGTATGATATTGCCATGAGTGTTCGCCGGAAAAACTCCACTCCTGTAAGGGCGGGGGGATGAGGGCGACAAAGGCGCCAGGACGCGGCAAACATCTCATTTATTCCGTTAATGAATATGGTGTATACTCATCTCAGTAGCCAAAAAATAGCGCGGCGGTTTTAGAGAAGCATCGATGTCGCCGCGCATCAATCCACACATTAGAAGTACAACCGCGTTTCTGCAGCATTTGATGTTACGCACGCCGCCGAGTATCAATAGAATGCAAGCGCACTGCGTCTGCGAATATCGACGAACCGGTTCCTGCACATCGCCAGAACCTCGTAGCCATTGACCAGGAGACGGCGAACGCTATGCCCGCAGATGCCAGAATGCCACCATCGCCAGCAACGGCTGAGCAGGATATCAGTCGTGACAGGATTTCAGGCGAAAGCGCGCACGTCAGAACGCCAGATCGCAACGTTCGATTGGGATTGCTGGTCGGCGGCGTCATCACCATGGGCGCAGCGGAAATTGCGCTAGTCATCATGTTCGGCATCAGCGCGCCGCTGGCGCTTTCTGCGCTGATCATGCTCATCGTCCTCGCTGCGGTCGCCGAACTTCTCCAGATCAGCGTCTACGACGACAGCACGATGTCGGTGTCGCTGGCGCCTGTGGTTGCCGGAGCGCTGGCAGGCGGGTTGCCTGGCGCCATGCTCGTCAGCCTGAGCACCGTGATCGCCGACCAGTTGCGCCGCCGACGTCCGCTGCGCGAAATGTACAAGGTCGCATTCAACTGGGGAACGCACATCCTTGCGCTGACGCCGCTCGCCGTGGCGCCGTCCATCGCTGGCATATCGCTTTCCGTGGCGGAATTGCCAGCGCTGACAGGCATCGCGCTGATTGGCGGCATATGCGCGTTTGCCGTTGACAGCGTTCTGATTAGCGCAGCGATCAGCCTCGCAAAGCGAACGTCGCTGCGCGGAACGTGGCACACCCAGTTTCGCTGGCTTGCCCCGCACTACATCGCGCTCACCTTCCTGGGGCTGTTTCTGGCGCTGGCATCAACGGCTTTCGGCGCCCTGGGAGCGCTGGTCTTCACGCTCCCCATCTTCATGCTGCGCTATGTCCAGCAGCAGTATGTGGCGCGCACGCAGGAAAGCGTGCGCGAACTGCGCCGCGTCAACGCCGAACTTACCCGCGCCAATTGTGAAATTGCCAGAGCCAACCGGGCGATCCAGAGCCTGAACGACGAAATGCTCGAGATGATGGCGCGCATCCTCGACGCCCGCGATCCGTATACTGGCGGACACGCAGCAAAGGTTGCCGATTATGCCAGCGCTATTGCGCGCGAATTGGGGATGTCGGACGAACGGATCAAGATAGTGCGTCAGGCGGCGCTGCTCCACGACATTGGCAAAGTTGCCATTCCTGATCACATCCTATACAAGCCGTCTCGCCTGACCGACGAAGAGTACGAGCATGTCAAGCAGCACGTCATCATTGGCGCCAGTCTCCTTGAGCAGTCGCAGGGGCTGCGGCATCTCGCTCCGTTCGTGCGCCACCATCACGAGCGGTGGGATGGCAAGGGGTATCCTTCACAACTCAGCGGAAGCGATATTCCGCTCGAAGCGCGCATCCTGGGGATCTGCGACGCCGCTGAAGCTATGATCTCTGACCGCCCATACCGTCGAGCCATGACGCTTGATGCAGTGATTGCAGAATTGCGACAGTGCGCCGGTACGCAGTTCGATCCTGCGCTGGTCGAGGTGTTTATCCGAATTGCAGGCCGCGAGCGTGATACGTTGTTCGTCAATACAGGTCAGCAGGTTATGCAGCGCAGCGACCCGCTGCGACAGATGATCGGACGGCGCGACCTTCCCCCCGACGCGGTTCGAGCGCTCCGTGATGAAATCAGCACCGTGCAAAGCGGTTGTGAAGAAGGCTCATCTGAATGTCGCGCGCCGCGGGCGACCTCCTGACGGTCTACCACAGCGTCAACTGCTCGACAATCGGCGCCTGGCGCATGTAATGCCGCAGACGGTCGCGTTCATTCCTTCCAAAGAAGCGTCCATCGAGCGTCACAAAGTCGCGGGCGCGCGCGAGCGCCCCGCCGAGGGCTGCGAGGTGCGCCGGGTCGCGAAAGCGTCCCTCGCGCCGCAGGCGCAGAATGCGCGCCACGCTCACCGGACCCAACCCCGGCACCCGCAGGAGTTCGTCGCGGTCGGCGCTGTTCAGTTCGACCGGAAACCGCTCGGGGTGCGCCAGCGCCCATGCCAGTTTCGGATCGATGTGCAGCGGCAGATTGCCTGCGGCGTCATAGGGCAACTCGCGCTGATCGAAGCCGTAGCGCCGCACCAGCCAGTCGGCTTCGCGGAGGCGCTGCTCGCGCACAAACGGCGTTGGCGCGCACTGCTCCAGCGGCGTGCCGGCAACCGGTCGAAAGGCGCCGAAATAGACGCGGCGCAACCCCAGGTCGCGGTAGAGCCACGTGGTG
>JAUQOW010000300.1 GCA_030550675.1 Chloroflexota bacterium | reverse complement strand
GGGGTGAGGGCAAAAACGGGCGTCAGGATTCGGCAAACACCTCTCGCACTCCAAAAACTCTATCCTTGAAAGGCTGGGGGGAGAGGAGAACGTTTTGGCATCTGAGGGCATTAGCCCGTTGCTTACGGGAAGATCAACCAGGGTATTGGACAATCTCGTGATCGGCGTTGGCTTCGACGGGCTCAGCCAACGCCGGTTGATCCTGTCGAAGCCAATGCCAACCGCGCCACAGGCGCAGGCTCGATGGTCCGGGTTTTGTTTGATCTCCCGATGAGAAAGCGCGCAACGTGATGGCGCCAGTGCGCCGGATTCATCGCTTATCCGGTTCCGACTGCGCCTGCGACGCTTCAACCTGCTGCACCGCCGTCCATAGCGCCTCCGCCTCGGCGGAAGTCAGATCAACGAGTGGAAAGCGCGACGAGGCGTGCGGCAGATCGGCGAGGCGCGCCAGCAACGCCTTGATCGCTGGCGGGTTGCCATACGGCTTCAGCGCCTGGCTGAGCGCTGTCACCCGACGTTGGGCAGCCTCCACATCGCCGCCGGTCAGATATGCGGTCATAACGGCGCGCATCTCACGCGGGAAGACATTGCTCAACGCAAAGATCCCGCCTGCGGCGCCGTCGCGGAGCGCCTGCGCCAGCAGCGCCGCGCTGCCAACATAGACCCGCAACGCGGGAAATCGCTGCGTCAGCATCGCCAGATAGGCCGGATCGCCGCCGCTATCCTTCAAGCCGTACACCATGTGCGGATGGCTCTGGTAGAGACCTTCGATCACGGCGGGGGTGACGGGGACCTGACTCATGGGTGGAATGTGGTACAGGATCAGGCGTGCGCCAGAGGGCAGGGCATCGCACAGCGCGCGATAGTACCCAAGCAACCCGGCATCGCTCAGACTCTTGAAGTAGAACGGCGGCAACACCAGCGCAGCATCGGCGCCGCGCTCAATCGCATAGCGTGTCAATGCAATCGTATCGCTCAACGCGGCGCAGCCGGTTCCCGCAAACACGCGCAACCGTCCGCGATGCTGCATCACTGTGTCAAAGATCGCCATCCGCTCGGCGACGCTCAACGACTGCCCTTCGCCAGTGGTGCCGCACGGCACGACGCCATCGACCCCCTGCGCTTCCAGCCAGCGCAGATGCCTGATGATGAACGCATGATCGACAGCGCCCGACGGCGAGACGAACGGCGTGACGCTGGCAACGAAGAGTTCTGGCGCACCCATAGACCTCTCACAATGTTATGCTGCAACTTCTCCAGCGGCGCGATAGGTCGCCAGCACCGTGCCTGGCTCGACCGTCTGCCCGACCTGGACGCGCACCTCGCCAATGACCCCTTTGCGCGGCGCGACGACTTCATTTTCCATCTTCATGGCTTCGATCACGAACACCACCTGACCCGCCTCAACCGTCTGACCGGGCGTCACCAGCACCGCCGAGACCGTGCCCTGCAACGAACTGGCAACTCCATCGGCAACGGGGTGGAGAGCGCGGTGCGCGGCGCGGTCGCTCGCCTGCCGGGCGCGCCGCTCCGTCCGCTCTGCGCGCGTCTCGGCTTCCGCCACCCGAACGGTGAAGAGACGTCCATTAACTTCAACCTCAAAGATGCGCGCCGGTCCGCTGGTCACCGCGCTGGCTGACACTGGACTCAAAGGACCGTGGCTCAACGTGCTCAACTGATCGGCGAGGTGCTGCTGAATGAAGTTGATCGTCGCCTTGCCCTCCTGGAACACCGGATGCGACATGGTCAGGAGATGGAACGGAATGGTATGCGCCACGCCGACGATTCGATAATCCGTCAGCGCGCGACGCATGCGCGCAATCGCCTCGGCGCGATCATCACCCCAGCAGATCAGCTTGGCAATGAGCGAGTCGTAATGTTGCGGAATAGTATACCCCTTATGCACGCCGCTGTCGACTCGCACGCCGAAGCCGTAGGGTTCGCTGTATTCGACGAGCGTGCCCAGCGAGGGGCGGAAGTTGCTGGCAGGATCTTCCGCATTGATCCGGCATTCGATCGCGTGCCCGCGCATCATAATATCGTTCTGGGTCAGCCAGAGCCGTTCGCCAAGCGCAATGCGCAGCTGCGCTTTCACCAGATCGACGCCCGTCACCATTTCAGTGACGGTATGCTCAACCTGGATGCGCGTATTCATTTCGAGGAAATAGAACTCGCCGTCCTGATAGATAAACTCAAGCGTACCGGCGCTGACGTACCCGACCTGCTTCGCCAGGCGAACCGCCGCCTCTCCCATTTTTCTGCGCATTTCAGGTGTGATGATCGGGGAGGGGCTTTCTTCGATCAATTTCTGATGACGGCGCTGAATCGAACATTCACGCTCGCCGAGGTGGATGACATTGCCGTGAGCATCCGCCAGCACCTGAATCTCAATATGGCGCGGATCGGTCAGATATTTCTCGACATACACATCGGCATTGCCGAACCCAAGTTCCGCCTCGCGGCGCGCACTCTCGAACGCCTGCCGCAACTCGCTCTCCTCAAACACGACGCGAAAACCGCGCCCGCCGCCGCCAGCGACGGCTTTGATAGCGATCGGGTAGCCGTACTCATTCGCGCAGGCACGCAATTCCTCGAGGGTTCCGACCGGATAGAGCGTTCCAGGCACCACGGGCACGCCTGCGGCTTTCGCTTCACGGCGCGCAGCGACCTTGCCGCCCATCCGCTCCATCACCTCCGCCGGAGGACCAATGAAGACCAGGCCGGCAAGCGTTACGGCGCGCGCAAACGACGGGTTCTCCGCCAGGAAACCGTATCCTGGATGCACTGCACCGGCTCCCGACTCGCGTGCAACCTCGATGATCCGCTCGATGTTCAGGTAGCTTTGCGCAGCCGAAGCCGGACCCACGAGATAGGCGGCGTCGGCATACGCCACGTGCGGCGCGTGACGATCCGCTTCGCTGTAGATCGCAATCGTCCGCAGCCCCATCTCTTTGCATGCGCGCATGACGCGCAAGGCAATCTCCCCGCGATTGGCGACCAGCACAGTGTCGAACATATGCCCCTCACTCCACACAATCAATCGAATGTTCCCAGAATGCCGACGCTCCAGCGCACAGCGCGACTGGCGCGGTCAACCGTTCTCCAGGCGACCATGCGATCTCCGCGCGCTGGCACGCCACCCTGCGCTGCAATCAGCGCCGCTGCCTGCCACGCGCTCCGTGGCGGCGCAGTCTCGATGGCTTCTGATTGTTCGGCTTCCAGATAGAGGTGAATTGCAGCAAGCGCCGCAGCGATAAGTTCGTCGTCGATGCGTATCGGGCTCACGAGGGTAGAGTGGTTCATGGCATGCTTTGCCTGTTTTATTACTGCATACCCAATGACCCGCCGGGAATGTGAATAGTTTCATTATAAGAGCGATGGTTACGACGCTGCACCCGCTCATAGGAAGAACAACTAGAGGCTGGACAATCTTGTGATTGGCGCTGGCTTCGACAGGCTCAGCCAGCGTCAACCGCTCCACACGTGCAAGCGTGATTGTGCAGGTTTAGGTTGATCTTCATGACCGTTGCCAGGCGATGGTCAGATCGTTGTCCAATAGTACCGGTCCATCAGGTACTGTCGGGCTATTGCATGAGGTTGATATAATCTTAACCGACGGGGTGTACCTTACGTGGCGTCGTCTGCGGTTCTCATGCAGCAGAGCATTGCAGACTCATTCAGGACCACCTGCTGTCACAACCTCGAACATCGGACCCAGTGCATCAGTGCAAAGGAGGTGAGAACGCATGAAACGGCGGCAAGCGACATTGTACGCTGCCATAGACGACGCCGTATGTCGGATGGCGGCGCACGTGCAGACCTGGCGGCTCCTGCGCGTCGAAGGTCAGGGATTGGTGGAGTATTCGCTCCTGCTGGCGCTTATTGTCCTGGTGGTAATCGGTATTGTTGCTGTCATGGGCAATACCGTGAGCGGTATGTGGTATCAGCGGATCATTGAACGCTGGCCAGCGTCGTAGTGGAATGATGCTACAATAGCGCAATTGTTTCTTCTTGTTCCCCGGCGTCCGCGTTCTGCGGGCGCTTTTTTGTGCATACCGCTCTGCACTACCACGGCGGTCGCGGGGCGACGCGCACGGCACGCTCCGCCTGATATGTCACCAGACCTGCCGGTCCGCCGCGCACCTTGCGCACATAGCGGCGACGCGCAATCTCAACGTCCACACTCGCCGAGGAGCGCAGGCTGCTGTAGTACGCCGCCAGCGCCGCTGCTTCCTCAACGGTGCGCTCTGGAACGTCGCGTCCCCCGGTTTTGATGATGACATGCGCGCCAGACGCACCGCGCACATGCAGCCAGAGATCGTCGGGCGCGCCGAGGCGGAAGGTGACCTGCTCGTTCTGCTGCGCCGTTCGCCCGACATAGATCGTGAACCCGTCGCTTGACTCAACACGCAGGGGAGGCGCGGGACGCGCCGGACGCTTGCGGGCGCGATCTGCGGGCGCAGATCCCAGATATCCTTCAGCTTCCGCCTCGCGCGCAATCGCCTCGATCTCCTCGAACCGCTCCGCCAGGTCCAGCAGCGCCAGCATTTCATCGAGACCCGCCAACCGCAGCTCGACGGCGCGCAACCGCTCAGGGATTCCGGCAAGCGCATTCTTGGCTTTGTCATAGGCGCGAAACCGATCCTGGGCGCATTCAACCGGCGACTTGCGCGGGTCGAGCGCGATGGTGCGCCCTTCAACTTCCAGATGATCCTGCCCCGGCGTCAGCGCGTGGAGAAAAGCGAAAATCATTTCGCCTTCCCAGCGCAATCGCTCAAGGTCTGCGGCGCGCTGCAACTCGGCTTGCAGCGCAGATCGCTGGCGCTCCAGTCGCTCGCGCGCATCGCTCAGCCGCTCGCGCAGCGCGTCGCGTCGTTGTTGATGCCCCGTCAGACGCTCACGCGCTGAATAGTACTCGTCGAGCGCGGCGCTTATCGAGGTGCAGGGACGCGCGCCGGACAAATGCGTGATCGCATATGGCGCGAATGCGATCGAACCGCTCTCATCGACGACAACGTGCGGCGACCAGGGCGTCTGCCACAACTGGCGCAGCGCTTCGGCAAGCGCCTCCCACGGCAGATCGGCGCCGGTCGGCACGAGGGTGCGCCCCATCACCCGATATACCGCCTCGCGCGCAGCAAGCGGCGACAACCCGCGATACGCCGCCACAAGCGCACGCACCAGATCGGGTTGACCCTCCGGGATGGCGGCGCGCAGCTCGGCTGCTGTCGCCTGCCGGGGGTCGCGTTTGGCTTGCGGCGGCGGCAATTCGTATGGCTCGCGCGGCATGATCGGTCGGCGGCTCATGCGCGGCGTCACATGCCGCGCCG
>JAUQOW010000299.1 GCA_030550675.1 Chloroflexota bacterium | reverse complement strand
GGCAGGTCCATCGATCCACGCCTGCGGCGGAATGTCGATTGCAGCAACCGTTGGCGCGCTATTGACCGTCAGTGCAACGCCGCCAGATGGCACGATCTCAAATCGACCCCGACCGCCGCCGGGAAGCGCACTCGGATCGATGATCAGTCGCCCGCCGACCAGGTCAACGCCAAGGGTCGTCCACTGTGTCCCATCATGCGTGTAGCGCACCAGCGTCGGCGTTGCCGCATTCCCCCAGGCGAGAACCCGGGTTGCACCCTCCTGCGCCAACGTTGCCTGAACGCCTGTCGCTGGCGCCGTGCCGCTACCGATCGTTCGCTCCGCAATCACTGCGTCGCCTTGCAACAGACGCACCCGCGCCACTGCGCCTGCTGGCGCAGGCACGATGGCAGTTATGGCGCGATGGGCATGGTCGTGATCGTGATGCACCGGTTGTTCGCCGTAGTAATAAGGTCCTTCGGCTTTGACGGCTGCGACGGCAAGGGCAGCGATCGCGGTTCCGGCGGCATCCAGCAACTCGATAGTATACTCGCCGGACTGCGGCGCGTCCAGGGCGACATGGTCGAGCGCGTATATTGATTCCAGCGTCGCCGAGCCATCTTCTTCCAGCACAGCGCGCACCAGATACCCCGATCCAACCCGCGTGACGCTGGCGCCATAGACGCGCTGATTGCTCAACAGCCCCTGGTAGGTGAAATCCGAGACCCACTGGGGTTGGCAGTAACTCATCAGGTCCTTTGTATTATCCGGCGCACCTGGACTCCAGACGCGCGCACGGCTGATGTCCAGACCGTACACATCCGGTCCAATCGAGCCATTCGCATAGGGAAAAGGTTGTTGCGGATCGCCGCTGACGCCGCACGGCGCGTGGTAGCGCCACAGGTTGTGACCGATCTCGTGGGCTGCCAGTTGACCGGCGGCATCAGCGGGACTCGTCAGATCAAGCCCGACCGACGTCCGCAAGCCTATCCATCCAATCCCGGCAATGCCGCTGCTGAACCAGCGATCACTGCCGCTGGCGATCGGGACCAGACCATAGTACACCCGCGATGATGGGGCGCCATCAGTTCGCCAAATCGCTGTGATGAGATTGAGAAGCCGCTCCCATTCACCGCCGCTGCGCAAATCGCCGGTGAACGAGATTGGCGCGCGCAGCCGCACGTTGACGCTGCTGATCGGATAGGCGCGCATAATCCAGTCGCTGATGGTATCGCGCATGGGCGCCGGGTAGGTGCGTCCGTTCGGCGTATGCGTGTATTGGATCGGCACAATTGTCAGATCCAGCGGCGGCACTGACAGAAACTCGATCATGCGCGTCAGACGATTGTTTGTTTCGTTCAACTCCGCAATCCGATTGTCAGGATCGACAACAATGCTGAGTTGCACATTTCCCGACAGCCATTCTGCTGGCAGGGCGATATTGACGCTGCTGGCGTAGTTCCCGCGCGAAGCGCTCGTTGTGACGGCGCGCGGATCTGAGCGGCGCGGCGAACCGGGCAATGGCGCGCCGTTTCGCGTCGCTGAAGCTTCAACGACCACATTCGACAGCTCCGCCGCACCGGATACCGTCACATATACCCGCGCTACGGTTGGACGCCCTGCCACCATTGGCACGGTATGACTGCTGTTCTGCACTGCTTGGGTGATCTCAACCTGATTGAGGACCAGATCGACCGACGCAGGGCGCGTGATGAACGGGAGATAGACAGAGGCGCGAGACGAGGGATGTATCACATTCGCGCGCACAAACGGGTTGATCGTTGCCAGAAGCGATGCGAGCGCTATGATCAGGGTCAGTGCCGGGAGTGAATGACGTGGAGGCATTCGGTCTCCTTTCTTTATGGGTTAGGGGGTTAGAAATAAGGAACCATCGTCCCACCTGCGACCTCTGCACCTGCAACTCGTAACCCTCTTATAAGCGTCGCTTGCCGCCTCTACACCCTCTGTGGGCGCGCCAGCGGCACGGGCGTACCACCAGCACGCCCCGTGTGCAGGCATGAATTGTCAGGCGGCAAGAAAGCGCATCCATGCTACGCCTTGGCTGGCGACTAAAGTCGCGCCGGGCAGGCCGTTCCGCCGGGCATCCACCTGCGTGGACGCCGCCGTTCCCGTCCGCGTAGGCGGACGGTTGGCCGCAGGTCCATCAGGGGCGATTTTAATCGCTGGCAACTGACAAATCATGCCTGCACCCGCATGCCCCTACCGGTGACCGGCGCGGGTGTGTTAGCGGCACGGGCGTACCACCCGGCACGCCCCTACCGGTCACCGACGCGGACGCGCCAACCCGGCACGGGCGTACCACCGGCAGGGGCGTGCCACCGGCGCGGGCGGGGCCCCGGCGCGCCCCTACTTCCACGCCATCCTCGTCCCCGCGATCCCCGCCGCCAGCGCTGCGCCGACCAGCAGCGCTGCAACGGTTGCTACACGGCGCGGACCGATCTCGCTCCGCACCAGATACCCGATCCAGAGATCGGTCGTGTGGCGCACGGTCGGGACGAAATACCACCCCCAGCGGTAGCGCGGACTGGCTGGCGGCGGTTCGATGGCGGCATCGGCGAGGGTCAGGCGAACGCCGCGATCATTGATGGCAGAGACCTCATCAACCCGCAATCCGACCATCCGCTGTCGCTCTGTTCCAGGTATTGCCTGCTCAAACGGTTGCGCCCGCAGTACGAGCGGCACACCCGACGGCGCCATCACCCGGACTACGCTCCCCTGTCCCCCGCGCAACTCTGCGTGGCGTCCGGCGATGTTGAGCGTCGGATTGCCCGGCGGCGCGCCAGCCGGACGGTCGTCGTTGATGCGGATCATGAGGAGCGTCGGTCTGTCGCTGCGGCAGGAAATTACCCCCAAGCCGCCGGTCATCCGCGGCAGCAGCGCATCGCGCGCTTCCGAAAAGTAGAACCCGTCGCCGAGGACGCATCGCCCGGCGCCATACCGCGCCTGCCAGCGTTCCGCCGCGATGCGCCAGTGCGCCAGCAGCGGCGAGTGCATTGCGTCAAAATAGATGAGCTGGCGCGGGATGCCCATGTTGAGATAGATTGACGGATTGACAAGAACGCCAGCCAGCGCGTTGATTGTCCCAAATGCCAGGATTCCTCCGATAACCAGACGAGGCGCGCTGCTGCGGGTTGCAGTTGCGCGCTCGAACACCGGCGCCGCCAGCACTGCCAGCAAGGGCACGATTGGCAGCAGCAGGCGCGGTCCCCAGACTCCGCCGCCATCCCAGGCATGCCAGCGCGCATAGAGAACCACGTGAGCGATAACCAGACTGATCAGCAGCGCCGTTTCCAGTCGCCAGCATCGCCAGAGGAGCGGTGCCCCCGCCAGCGCCAGCAGCGTCACCGGTGCGTACAGGAACAGGCTCTTGCCAGGACTGAGCAACAATCCCGTCAAGCCGGTCAGCAGCGGCGTGGTAAAGGCGCCTGTCTCATCGCCGTACCCGCTCGCCAGCGGCGTGCCGAAGCGCGCCAGGTTGTAGCCAATGACCAGCGCCACCCCAGGAACCAGCCCCAACCCCCAGAAACCCAGGCGCATCGCGACGGCGCGCAACCGTTCTACTGTGCTACCGTATGAACCGGTCTGATGAGCGAAATGGTGCAACCACGCCGACATTCCCACGTACAGCGCCAGGAATGGCAATGCAATCACAGCGGCGATGCGCGTCGCAATCAGCAGTCCGGCTGCAAACCCTGCCGCCAGCAGCACGCGCCGGTCATTCCGCACACGAGCGGCATACGCCCGTTCCACCGCGCACAGCAGCAGCAGACCGGTCAGCGGTTCGGAGAAGAACGTCCGGGCATAGGGCCACGCCAGACTTGCGACGCCAAACGCGACGACAGACAGCCAGGCGGCGCGTCTGCCGCGTTCCAGTTTTGCCACGAATGCGAACAACACAGCGCCGGTCGCAGCGGTCACTCCCGCGTTCAGCAGACTGACGGCGAAGCGGGTAAGATACTCGTAGACCTCAACCGACGCGCCGCTGGAGAGGATCGCACCCACGGCAAAGAATGGCAGCGCTGCCAGTGATGGGAGAATGCCATACGGCGAAAACCTGCGCCCGTCATGTCCCTCGCGCAACGGCATCGGCACAAGATCGTCGTCCTCAATGGCGACATCAGCGCGAGTTGCAATTGCTCGCGTCACATAGTACATCGCCTCTTCATCGGGGGAGTAGAAGTGTCCGCTTGCGGTCAGCAGGTAGAGCGCAAGCAGCAGGAAAAAAGCGGCGAGCGCGGTGCGCACAGTCATGACTTCTGTCAGCATGATGCCCTGGTTCAGTGGATGGAAGCACACGGATTTCTACGGATCGAAACGGGTTCCAACGGATTTCGTGATCGGCGCTGGCTTCGACAGGCTCAGCCAGCGCCAACCGCCCACGGATGTAGGCGTGACTATCCACCTTATGCAGATCAAGATAGCCCGGCATTCCTCTGAGCTGCAGGCTGAAGCCCTGGCTGAAATCGTGCAAGCCCCGAAGGGGCTTCAATGTTCTGAGCGAGGGCTTTAGCCCGCTTTAGCCCGCAGCCCGAAGAACCCGCGACTGGGCAGGGCAGGTATACGAACTCATTATCCTCATCAGGTTGATCTGCCAGCCAAAGTACATCCATGTTCCGTCACATCCGCGTGAATCCGTGTTCCCATTATGATGTGTCGTGCGCGTATCCGCGGTGCACTGCGAGATCGAGCAATGGTTGTCGGACTGCCTTACTCACGACGGGCATTATACTCCAGGATGTACTGCTGAATCGCTCGATACGCCGGGCGCGGCGTGTAATCGGCGTTGATAATGCTGAACGACGCCTGTTCGTGCCAGGGTTCGCCGTTGCGCGCGCGCAGCGGCGCAAAATTCAGGTTCCACAGAAACATTGCATCAACCCACGGATACCGTTCAGCCGTCCACTGCATAGCGCCAACGATATATTGCGCCTGCTGTTCGTATGATACCTGGTTGCCAAACTCGAAGCCAGGCGTGTTGTTGCGCGTCGCCCAACCAAACTCCGTAATCCACACCGGAATATCCGCCAGCCCGTATTCTTCCATCAGACTGCGAATGCGCTCCACATTGCGGAAGTAGAAGGTCGGATGGTCGGTCCATCCCTGCGCCGGGCTGGGCGCGTCGGGCCAGAAGGTCTCCGGCGGATTAGCGGAACCTCCAGGATGCACGCCGAGCGCATCGACATAATTGCGGATGACGCCGTTCTCATAAGCGAACATGGCGCTGTAGTAGCGAATGTCAGAGATCGCAATCCCAGGGCTATCGACGGCGGTTGACGCTGGCGCGCCGCTAACCACGATGATCGTCGGATCGACTTCTTTGATGCGCCGGTACGCAA
>JAUQOW010000002.1 GCA_030550675.1 Chloroflexota bacterium | reverse complement strand
CCACAGCGTTGATAGCGCGTGCAGTCAGGGGATGACATTATACCATTTCTTCGATAGCCCGCTCGACGTCGAGCGTCGGTCCTGCGCCGCCAAGCCACGCCAGAAACTCGACGTTTCCCGCCGGTCCAGTGATCGGCGAACGGGTAAGTCCGTGAGGCGGCAGCCCGATGCTGGCGGAGAACGTCAGCACCTCGCGCAACACTGCGGCGTGAACCGCCGGATGACGCACCACGCCTCCCTTCCCCACCTGCGCCGGTCCCGCTTCGAACTGCGGCTTGATCAGCGCGACGATCCAGGCGTCTGGTCGTATGAGGCGCTGAACTGCGGGCAGCACCAGTTTGAGCGAGATGAAGGACACGTCGATCACCGCGCAATCGGCGAGCACCGGAGCGGCGGAGGACTCTGCCCCTTCAATGGGGGGCAGCGCTTCCAGATAGCGGATATTAGTGCGCTCCAGAACAACCACCCGCGGGTCCTGACGCAGCCGCCAGTCGAGCTGCCCATATCCGACATCAATCGCGTAAACGCGGGCGGCGCCGCGTTGCAGCAGCACATCGGTGAAGCCGCCGGTCGAGGCGCCAACATCGATGGCGACCAGGTTTGCGGGGGAAAGCGCAAAGGTATCGAGGGCATGTGCCAGCTTGTAGCCGCCGCGACTGACATACGGCAGCGCGCCGACCAGTTCGATCTCGGCGTCGTCAGGCACGAGCTCGCCCGCTTTGCGCCGGGTGACGCCATTGACCCGCACCTCGCCAGCCAGGATCAGCGCCTGCGCGCGAGCGCGCGTCTCCGCCAGACCGCGCTGCACCAGCAACTGATCGAGTCGCACCTTCTTCGCCACTACCCCTCACGCTCCAGGCGGCGCAGTTCGACTTCCATTTGCGCAATGTAGGCGTGCAGCCAGGCGGGCGCGTTTTTGCCCGCTTCGTCGCGGCGCGCTTTCAGGCGAGCAAGATCGGCGCGCCGTTTCGCCAGATCGACTTTGGGGCGGGGCGGAGGCGGCGCTGGCGGCGGCGCAGGAAGCGTTGCCAGATGATCGGCGACGATTCGTGACACCAGTGCGGACAGTGTCATTTTGCGTGCGGCAAGATGCGCCTCGAACGCCGCTCGCTGCTCAGGGGTCAGATAGATGCGCATATGGATCGGCTCGCCCTCGACTCCGTCCGTCTCTGCGGGAAGTCGCGTGAGCGGATAGTCGGCGAGGATCTGAGACACAACGTCCGGCGGATTGCTGTGGCGCTCGCGCACCAGATGCTCAAGGCGCGCCCGGTTGTCGGGCGAAAGGTAGAGGCTGGTCTGAACCGTGAACAGTCCCTGTCGCTCGGTCATACACGTCCCCCTTTCCGGACAGGTTATGCGACAATGCCCGCAGACCGGAGCGTCGCAATCTCGTGCGGTTGATAACCGATTTCAGCCAGAATCTCGTCAGTATGCTGCCCCAGGAGCGGCGGAGGGCGGCGGATTGCTGGCGGCGTGGCGGAGAAGTGGTATGGCGGCGCCACGACGCGAATGCTGCCAGCCGTCGGGTGCTCGATGGTCACCACGCTTCCCAGCGCTTGCACCTGCGGATCGGAGAACACCTGCGCCAGGTCGCGCACTGCGCCGCACGGCACGCCAGCCGCGTTCAGTTTGCGCTCGATGTCAACCACGCGCAGGGAAGCGAACACCGGTTCGAGCAGCGCGTTCAGTTCGGCGCGGTGCGCCAGGCGCGACACATTGGTGCGGAAACGTGGATCATCGCGGAGCGCCGTCAGTTCCAGCGCGTCGCAGAACCGCAGCCACAGGTCGTCGGTGCCGACGCCGAGCGTGAAGTAGCCATCGGCGGCACGGTAGACGCCATACGGCACGATCGAGGGATGCTGGTTGCCCGGTCGTTCCGGCGCGCGCCCGGTGGCGAAATAGTTGCCCGCCTGATAGGTCAGCATCGCCAGTTGCCCCTCCAGCAGCGAGGTATCGACCCGCTGCCCTTCGCCGGTGCGCGCCCGATGGTAGAGCGCCGCCAGGATCGCATATGCTGCGAACATGCCCGCCATAATGTCGGTGATCGCAATCCCGACGCGCATTGGCGGTCCGCCAGGTTCACCGATCAGGCTCATCAATCCGCCCAATCCCTGGGCGATCTGATCGTAGGCTGCGCGTTCGCGATCCGGTCCCGTCTGACCGAAGCCGGAGATGGAGCAATAGACCAGATCGGGGCGAATGGCGCGGCACGCTTCGTAGCCGAAGCCGCGACGGTCCAGTGTGCCAGGGACGAAGTTCTCCAGCAGCACATCGCTGCTGGCAATCAGGCGACGCAGGACAGCGGCGCCGCGTTCGTCGCGAAAGTCGAGCGCCAGGCTGCGCTTGTTGCGGTTGACGCTGAGAAAGTACGCGCTCTCGCCGCCTTCAAACGGCGGTCCCCATGCGCGGGTGTGATCGCCGATGCCTGGCTGCTCGACTTTGATGACATCAGCGCCAAGATCGCCGAGCATCATCGAGCAGAAGGGACCGGCAAGCGCGCGGCTCAGATCGAGGACGCGCAATCCTTCAAGAGGCAGGGTCATTGGTTTCCCCGCGTGGGCGCAAACATGGCGCTATTCTGAACATGCAATTTGTTGCAGGATATTATACCATGCAAGGGCGCCGCGAAACTGACAGTTCGTTCATATAGGCGCGGGGCTGCGATGTAACAGGAAACGCCGCATCGTTACGGTTTTGGGGATGCCACATAATGACTCAGAGTCCATCAACTGACGGGCGGATCGGATTCGGTCTGTGAGAGCACGCGGATTCACACGGATTGAGACGGATCGAGACGGATTGATAGCTGTCCATCGCATATCCGCGTCCATCCGTCGTATCCGCGTCCATCCGTGTCCCTCTATAATATGACTTGCAAACGAATCAATAGCGTTACATCGCACATTCGAGCACATCCGTCGTATCCGCACCCGTCCGTGTCCCTTAATGATTATTATGATTTACGAGATGAACACACCCCTGACCACCATTGACGCCCTGCGACGCGCAGTGGCGCATGCGCCGAAACGACCGTTCCTGATCTTTGACGGGCGATCCTTCTCATATGAGGATATTGCCGCCATTGCCGCTCGTTGGGCGGCGCGATTGCGAAGCGCCGGAGTTGAACGGGGCGATCGTGTGGCGTTGTTTCTGGAAAATAGTCCGGCGTTCGTGACGGCATACCTGGGCGCGCACCTGATTGGCGCGATTGTGGTGCTGGTCAACACCCTGTATCGTCAGACCGAGTTGCGCCACATTCTGACCGATTCGGAAGCGAAGGTCGTGCTTGTCGCCGATCAGGCGCACGCCGATCTGGTGCGGCAGGCGGATGCGCCTGGCGCGGTCATCTTTGCATCCGACGTGGCGCTCGAAGGCGCGGGGAAGGCGCCCGACTGGACGCTCGCGCCTGCGCCGGGCGATCTGGCGCTGATCGGGTATACGTCGGGCACGACCGGGCGCTCCAAGGGGGCGATGCTCACCCATGCCAATCTCATGGCGAACAGCGCCGCCGTCACCCGCGCCTGGCGCTGGACGGAACATGACCGCCTGTTGCTGACTCTGCCGTTGTTCCACATTCACGGTCTTGGCGTTGGGCTGAATGGCACGTTGTACGCAGCAAGCACGGTCGATCTGCGGCGCGGTTTCGATGCCGCCGATGTGCTCGACACCCTGGCGCGCGGCGAGACAACGATGTTCTTCGGCGTGCCGACGATGTACACGCGCTTGATTGCCGAGGCGCGACGGCGGCGCGCAGCCGGGACGCCGGTTCGCATCGAGGGCATGCGCCTGTTCGTCTCCGGGTCGGCGCCGCTCAGCCCGCAGACCTTCGCCGAATTCGAGGATCTGCTCGGTCATCGCATCCTGGAGCGCTACGGCATGACCGAAACCGTCATGAACCTGACCAACCCCTACGACGGCGAGCGCCGTCCTGGAACGGTCGGGATGCCATTTCCGGGGCAGGAGGCGCGCATCGTTGATGTGCGCACCCGCCAACCGCTCCCCGATGGCGAAATTGGTGAAATTCAGGTGCGCGGTCCGAACGTGTTCGTCGGGTACTGGCGCAACCCGCAGGCGACCGCTGAAGCGTTCGACGCCGACGGATGGTTCAACACCGGCGATCTGGGCTGGCGCAGCGCCGACGGGTATTTCACGATCACCGGGCGCGCCCGCGAGTTGATCATCAGCGGCGGGTACAACATTTATCCGCGCGAGGTCGAGGAAGTGCTGCTGGAGCACCCCGCCGTCGCTGAGGCTGCTGTGGTCGGTCTGCCCGATGCGGAGTTTGGCGAGCAGGTCGTGGCGGTGGTTGTGCCAGCGACGCCAGCGACCGACGGATTGGAGCAGGAACTGATCGACTGGTGCCGCGCGCGCCTGGCGAGTTACAAAAAACCGCGGCGGGTCGTGTTTGTGTCGTCGTTGCCGCGCAATGCGCTGGGCAAAGTGCAGAAGCACGCGCTGCGACGGCAACTTCAGCAGGCGCAACCGGAAAGGACGTCGCAATGAATTATGATGATCTTGCCGCCGAATTGCGCGAATGCGTCAAAGGCGAGGTGCAGACTGATGCAATTTCGCGCGCGCTCTACGCCACGGACGCGAGCATCTATCAAGTCGAACCGCTGGGTGTAGTGCTGCCGAAAGACGAAGCGGATGTCGCGGCGGTCGTGCAACTGGCGCGCCTGCGGCGTCTGCCGATCGTGCCGCGCGGCGGCGGCACCAGCCTGGCGGGGCAGGCGGTGGGACGCGCCATTCATCTTGATTTCACCAAATACATGAACCGCCTGCTGGAGGTGAATGTCGCTGAACAGTGGGCATGGGTCGAACCGGGGATCATCCTCGATCAGTTGAATGCGGCGCTGGCGCCGCACGATCTGAAGTTTGCACCGGACGTTTCGCCGTCCAACCGCGCCACGATCGGCGGGATGATCGCCAACAATTCGTCCGGCATGTACTCGCTGGTATATGGCAAGACCATCGATCACACGCTGGAGTTGAAGGTCATGCTGTCAGACGGCAGCATCACCACCTTCCGCCCGCTTGACGAAGCGGAGCTGCACGCCCGACTGGCAGACCCCGAACTTGAAGGGCGCATCTATCGCACGGTGGAGCGGTTGGCGCGCGAGCACGCCGATGAAGTTGTGCGGCGCTACCCCCGAGTTCTGCGGCGCGTCGGCGGCTATAACCTCGACGCGTTCGTTCCAATCGTTGAACATGGGCATACCCGCTACGGCATCATGTTTGGCGCGCGCTCGCCCGACCGCCGCTTCAATATGGCGAACATGATCGTCGGCTCGGAAGGAACGCTGGCGATCGTGCTGGCGGCGCGTCTGCGTCTCGTGCCGCGCCCGAAGCATACCGCCATCGCCATTCTGGAGTTCGACACGCTCGATGCCGCGCTCGACGCCGTCGTTCCCTGCCTGGAGTGTCAGCCAGCCGCCGTCGAACTGATGGACGACATTCTGCTCGATCTGACGCGCAAATCGCGCGAATATGCGCAATATCTGGCGATGTTCGTTCAGGGAGCGCCGGGTGCGCTGCTCCAGGTCGAGTTCTTCGGCGAGACCGATGACGAGGTGCGCGCCAGTCTGTCGCGGCTGGAACAACATCTGCGCCCCCGGTGCAGCGCCATTACCCCGATTGTTGATGCCCAGCGGAAGAACGCGGTGCTGGCGGTGCGCAAGGCGGGATTGCCGCTGCTCCAGTCTCTCTCGCCCGACCTGAAGCCGGAAACGTTCGTTGAGGATTCCGCCGTGCCGCCGGAGAAGTTGAACGTCTACCTGCGGCGCTTCCGCGACATCTGCCACGCGCACGGCGTGCAGGTCGCCTTTTACGGGCACGCCAGCGTCGGCGTCATCCACGCCCGCCCGCTGCTCAACCTGAAGCGTGCTGATGATGTGCGCACGATGCGCGCGATTGCGGAGCAGATCAAAGACCTGGTGATCGAGTTCGGCGGCGCGCTCTCCGGCGAACATGGCGATGGCATGCTGCGGGCTGAGTTCAACCGCGAGTTGTTCGGCGACACGCTCTACGAAGCGTTTCGTGAGATCAAACATACCTTCGACCCTTACGAAATCCTCAATCCCGGCAAAATCGTCGACGCCCCGCCGATGGACCGAAATCTGCGCTATAGCGAGCGCTACCATCCGATCCAGTTGCACACCCATTTTCGCTTTGGCGACACCGGCGGCATCGTCGGCGCGGTCGAGTTGTGCAACGGCAACGGTCTGTGCCGCAAAGTCTCCGGCGGCACCATGTGCCCCAGTTACATGGTGACGCGCGACGAAGAACATTCAACCCGCGGTCGCGCGAATGCGCTGCGCATGGTCTTTTCTGGCGCGCTCCCGCTCGATGCATTGACCAGCGCACGGATGAAAGAGGTCATGGACCTCTGCCTGGAATGCAAAGGGTGCACCGGCGAATGCCCGTCGCGGGTCAATATGACCCGCCTGAAATCGGAATGGCTGTCGATCTACTACGAGCAGCACGGCGTCCCATTGCGGTCGCGCGTGTTCGGCAACATTCGGGTGATCAACGAACTCGGCAGCCGCCTCGCGCCGCTGGCGAACCGTGCGCTGGCGCTGCCGTTCGTTCCGCTGCTCCAGGAGCGATTGATCGGCGTCAGCCGCTACCGCCGCCTGCCGCCATTCGCGCCGCAGCCATTCCACCGCTGGTTCGCCAGTCGCCAGGAGTCAGTCGATGCTGACCGTCCCGCGGTTGTGCTCTTCCCTGACACCTTTGCCGACTACAACGATCCGCACATCGCACAGGCGGCGGTGCGCGTCCTGGAAGCCGTCGGGTACCGCGTGATCCTGCCGACGCGCCGCGTCTGCTGTGGACGACCGCAGATCTCGAAGGGGTTGCTGAAGGAGGTCAAGGCGCTGGCGCAGCGCCAGCTCGACGCGCTGGGACCCTACGCCGCCGCCGGGATTCCGATCATCGGGCTTGAGCCGAGTTGCATTCTGACCTTCCGCGACGAGTACCCCGACCTGCTCGACGACCCGCGCACCGCGACGCTGGCGCGGATGTCGTTCCTGTTCGACGAATTTCTGGCGCGTGAGGTGCGCGCCGGTCGCGCAACATTGCGCTTCCGCGAACAGATGCCGCGCCGGTATCTGTTCCACGGGCACTGCCACCAGAAGGCGCTGATCGGCAGCCATCACGCGCTGGCGCTGCTCCGCATGATCCCCGGCGCCGACGTGCGCGAGGTCGATAGCGGCTGTTGCGGCATGGCGGGTTCCTTCGGGTACGAGGCGGAGCACTACGCCATCTCGCAGAAAATCGGCGAACGGGCGCTCTTCCCGGCGGTGCGCGCACTGCCGGATGACGCACTGGTTGTCGCCATGGGAACCAGTTGCCGCCAGCAGATTGCGGATGGAACCGGACGACGCGCGCGGCACCTCGCCGAAGTGTTGGCGGATGCCCTCGCCGAGTAGCGATACCGTCACTCAGGGATGGCGGTTTCTTCTCTTGTTCTTTCTCGTGCTGCATGCTATGATCTGAGAACACAAAGGGGAATCATTCCCCGGCGGCGTTTGCGGGAAAAGCGCCGCTCCTGTGTGATAAAGAAGCCAACAGCATCTCCGAAGCCCGAGCAGAAGCCTGAAAGTAAACAGCGCGGTCGGCGCGTGGTGATCAGCGACGATGATCCCCGCAGCGCGGACCGTTTTTTATTCGAGGAAAAACATCCCTCTGGTTATGCAACCGATGGAGGGAGCAACGAGCGCATATGATTGCGGAACTCAAACGTCTGGTCGTTGGCCGACCGCTCGCCAACGAACAGTTAGTCCACGAACGATTGCCCAAGCGTCTGGCGCTTGCCGTCTTCTCGTCCGACGCACTGTCATCGACGGCATACGCCACTGAGGCGATCCTGATCGTCCTTTCGGCGGCTGGCGCGGCGGCGCTCTCGCTTGCAACGCCAATTGCGCTTGGCATCGCCGTGCTGCTGATGACCGTCGCCTTCTCCTACAGTCAGACGATCAAGGCGTACCCGCAGGGAGGCGGCACCTACATCGTTGCGCGGGAGAACCTGGGCACGATCCCGTCGCTCACAGCGGCCTCGGCGCTGCTGATCGACTACATCCTGACCGTTGCAGTCAGCATGTCGGCAGGCGTGGCGGCGATCACCTCCGCCTGGCCCGTGCTCGAACCGTACCGCGTTGAACTGGCGGTAGGGTTGATTGGTCTGGTCAGCCTGGCGAACCTGCGCGGCATCAAGGAATCGGGGGCGATGTTCGCCATTCCGACGTACACCTTTGTCGCCAGCATGTTTTTGCTGATCGGCGCTGGCTTGTGGAATGTCGTAACCGGCAATGTGACGCCGGCGCCGCCGCCGCAGACGCCGCACCTGCCAGCGGAGGCGAGTGCGCTCTCATTATTCCTGATTTTGCGCGCGTTTGCGGCAGGGTGTACGGCGTTGACCGGCATCGAAGCGATTGCCGATGGCGTGCCTGCGTTCAAGAAGCCGGAGGCGCGCAACGCCGCGATCACACTGGCGATCATGGCGGCGCTGCTCATCACCATGTTCCTCGGCATCACCGTGCTGGCGAATGCCTATCACATCATTCCCGACGGCAGCCATGAGCCGGAGACGGCGAACTCGCAACTTGCGCGCGCCATTTTTGGCGAAGGGTCGCCCTTCTACTTCCTGCTCCAGATTGCCACGATGGCGATCCTGGTGCTGGCGTCGAACACCGCCTTCGCCGACTTCCCGCGGCTGGCGTACTTCCTGGCGCGCGACCGCTACTTCCCGCGCCAGTTCACCCAGCGCGGCGACCGGCTGGTCTTCTCGAACGGCATCGTCGCCCTGGGGCTGATCGCATCAATCCTGGTGGTCGCCTTCCATGCGCGGGAACAGGCAATGCTGCCGCTCTACGCCGTCGGCGTGTTCATCTCATTCACTATCTCGCAGGTCGGCATGGTGCAGCGCTGGCGGCGGGTGCAGACGCCGGGGTGGCGCCGCAGCGCCGTGATCAACGGCTTCGGCGCGCTGATGACCGGCATCGTGATGTTGGTGCTGGCGGTGACGAAGTTCCGTGAGGGGGCGTGGGCAGTGCTGCTGCTCATTCCGATCATGGTGACGGTATTGCTAAACATCCACAACCACTACGTCGCCGTCGCCGAGCAATTGTCGCTGGAAGGCGCGCCGCGCCCCTCGCCGGTGCGGCGTCACACGGCGCTGGTGCTGGTCAGCGGCGTGCATCGCGGCGTGATCCCCGCGCTGCAATACGCGCTCTCGATCGCGCCCGACAATGTGACGGCGGTGTATGTTGACCTTGATGCGGAGAATACGGAAAAGATCAGGCGCAAATGGGACGAGTGGGGATGCGGCATCCCGCTGGTCATTCTGCCGTCGCCATACCGCTCACTGATGCAGCCGCTGCTCCAGTACATCGACGAAGTCGAGGCGCGCTACGACGACGACGTATTGACGATCATCCTGCCGGAGTTTGTGCCATCGAAGTGGTGGCAACACATGCTTCACAACCAGACCGGGCTGCAACTCAAGGCTGCGCTCTTCTTCAGCCGCGGCAAAGTGGTGACGAGCGTGCCGTACCATCTGGAGCATTGACCATTCCCTCGATGATGACCGTCAACCGCGCCAGTGATGCCCGTCACCCATGCCGGGTGCGGCGCGGACATCCGGGTGCGGATATGCTGTCTGTTCTCTGCTCGCTGCGCAACCGCGCAGGTGACGGTCATCTGCGCCAGCGGGCGCGCCCCCCGGCTGCCCCGGTGATGACCGTCACCTCTGCCGGATGATGCGCAGGCGGGCAAGCGCGCATGAGGCTTGCAGTTCTTCGAGAGCGGCGTCAACCGTCCAAGTGACGGTCATCTGCGCCAGCGGGTGCGCCCCCCTGCGGGCACCGCATAACACCATGATAGCCGCGTCCGTTGCGCACGCGGGTCAGGCAGCGTCATCTCTGCTTTAAGAACTCTTCGACCGTCAGACCTATATCCCTGGCTATCTGCCGCAACAGAATTGGTGAAATGTCTCTCCCCGGATGAAACGGGACAGTCGTACTCCGGCCATCGGGATGGCGATACTGCTTATGGGAGCCTCGTTGCCGTACCTCGATGAAACCCAGACGTTCCAGGATCGCTGCTACTTCGCGGGGCTTCAATACCGTCAATCTGCCCATCTCAGCCAACCATAACCGTCTGGGTGCCGACAAACTCTGTCTCTAACTCAGGCTCGCCATCCTCCAGGAGCATCTGGATCACTTCGCGCAGGTTGTGCTGCAGCTCATCCAGCGTTTCGGCCTGGGTATGGGCGCCAGGAAACCCTGGTACATAGCCAACGTATAGTCCGGTTTCAGGACATCGTTCGATCACTGCCACATACGTTCTCATACGATTTTCCTCCTGCTCGACGAATCAACAACGGCTCTCTTCCGCCATCTTCTACCAGTACATTATACGCTGCCTGCGACGCGCACGTCCGTCCAACGGAGAGCGTCAGATGCGCTGCTGCATCTTCCATAGACCTGGTACGTGCGTTGTTCACAGCGAGCGTTCCCGATCGCGCCCAACTCGAGAACCGCAACCAGCAACGTCACCTGCACGCACGGGTTGGGCAGTATGCTATCGATGGCGTGAGCAAGCAATATGCAGGTGATGGAGCATCAATACGTCACAACGATGGTAGTGAGCCTGGGAAAGTGTTTTTGGTTTAAGGTCACCATTGATGAATGTTATTGATCGCTCGCCGTTTCGTATCGTGATTGAGCGTGGCGCTGATACGAAGAATCATGCGCTCGACAGTACGGTGTACGGATGCAACGCACGGTTGGTTGGCAGGTTGAGTGGAGACCCAGGCGCCTGAATGATACCCGGAGCGTGTTTTTGGGTACAACGCACATTTGGTCAGCAGGTTTGGCGGAGGCGCGGCTACGGGTCGATGCGCTTCGTCCTTGCTGCTTGAATAACCTGCACATCCGTTGATTGCTCGATGCGCTTGAAGGCATGGACGATCATCGGATTGCGCTTTGCCAGGCGACGAATGAGCGCCTCGACATCTGAGCGGAGTTCTGCATCGCCAAAGTGCCAGACGCTCGAAAGACTCGCAGCAAGCTCGTAGACAGACCGATCCGACGGGTGAGCGGGATCGGTAAAGCTCGCCACTGCTGCACGAAGCGCGCGAACGAACTCGGGACGGCGCTGGACATACGCTTTGATTGCGTGCTTCAAATCATCGCGCAGGTCCTGGTCGCCGAGACGCCACGCGCTATACAGGCACGACGCAAGCACGGATGGGTTGTTCATCACACGACTCCTGACGTTCTCTGAGGGCTACGGTTCGTTGCACGATCAGTATATCACAAGCGATGCCGGTAAGCAGGCGAGCGATTGCTTATTCCGGCAGGACGTTGATGGGGCGGTGCAATGGCTGGCGCTTCACCTGCGCCGCGAAGCGCAGCGGAGCGACGTCGGCTGCAAACGCGCGTTGGGCGGCTATCGCAAGTGTGTGCTCGAAGTGGCGCCAGGAGAGATGATGCGCGTGCTATTCCCCTTCGAGCGGCTTGAGACGCCGTTCGATCTCTTCAAGTTGCAAGTATATCAACCGTGTCATCAATGATGTCGTAAAAGATGCGATATTTGTCTATTAGTTTTCAATAACAGATTAGATCTCGCCAAAATGATTGTCGAGCAGGAACTCAGCCCTCCCAACGGCTCGCGTTTTAGCCGCCCGCGTAGCGGAGCGAAGCGGGCGACTGGAAGCGCTGGTCAGCCCGCCGTTCCTTTTGGGATTACGCAAATTCCACAATTGCGACTTGCCGCCTGGTCGCAAAACTCTGGCGATGTAACTTGATGCGCTCAAGTTCGTGCAGTGTCTCTGCCGTGAAATAGCGTTCCCCGCAGTGAGGGCAACTTACCAATGGAATATTCTCAATGACAAGCAGGTTCTCACCCTTGCCGTAACTGCGGGTGACATAGCGAAGACGAGCGCCTTCCTTACCACAAATGTCACAAATCATAGCGACCACTCCTTGGAGCTGTTACAAACGATACACAGTGATGAAAACCAACTTGCCTGTGACACTTATCCTGGCGACCACGATAATTTCATCGCCAGCCACCGTTTGACCTTTGACCAGATACTTCCACTCACCTGTCTTGACATCTTTCTGCCGATCTACAATTTCGCCTGTGAGTATACCGTGTTCAATGTCAAAAATCGTCAACTCATCATCGCTCATTTCTTCTTCGGCGTGCAAAGTCATCACGTATTGGCGCGTACGAACCTTGTCGCGCATTCGCTTGAGAACGCGCCGGAACACATGTTACTCCTAAAGGATGTCGAGAAAGCCTTAGAGCATGATCGGAAACTATTTTCTCGGATAGAGACGATTAAGGAACATTGTCGCCAAACCGAGATAGATGAACGCCTCACTCGATTCAGCCCCTTCCGTGTCCGAAATATCAGCGGCGTGGACCAGCACGGGCGCCAAGAAGCCATTCGTATCAACCCAGAATTGACGCTTTCGCCCATGTATCTTTTTGTCCCCCATCGTCGCCATGCTCGCCGCCCGCCTTCGTTGGTTTTCACTAATTGCGCGTCCAAGACGCGGCGCCCTGAGCCTGCCGAAGGGCGCCGCCCTGAGCGGTTCGGCACGCGATGCGGTGAGTTTACCGAACCGCTCACCGCGTCGCGTGCCGAAGGGTTGATGGACGGCTCTTCGTCTTAACGCAGCGCTTTACACGCTTGTTTGCGCAGTGTGTCATTTATCCGAACAAATGTTCCGTAACGCGGTCCTTCTCCTTATCAGAATGCCATGATCGCCGCTATCACGCCACGAACTCGGGTTTCCGATCATGCTCTAACGGCTGGCGTTTCAGCCGCAGCGCGGAGCGCTGTCGGCTGAAAACGCTTGTTGGGCGGCTGTTTTTACTCTGCCACGAATACTTTGCCCGCAGGTTTGTCGAACAACCATCGCAATCCACTTTTCAGCAGAAGATTTGTCCCGATAATCAAATCAATCCTATGCCCGACAGCATCTTCTATCGGTTTCAAATCCGTTGGGAAACAATCAAATGACGGTAGTAGCAAACCATTTAGGCTTAAATCAGAACAACGCACAATAGACTGTGTTGCCTTTGCTCCAGTCGCGTCGCCTATTTCCAAATCGTAGGCTGGCTCTAAATTTAATCGCAACTCTGGCAGATGAATGGAATTTACAACCGAAAGCCCAGCGCCAGTATCAAACAAAGCGAACAGTGGCTTGCCAGCGGCTTCCAATCGGATAAGACACAAATCGGTTTTTTGCAAATAAACCGCTTCCAGTTCATTCCACGAGATGCTGGGCATTTGGTGTGGTCGGGCAAAATGTAGAAGCCGAAAATCCAAAATCAGCCGTTGCCCATAGACAATCGCAGCATTCAACACCAGACCAGCATCAAAAGGATATGCGCTTGGGTTGTCGAAAATACGCGCCGCTGTTTGGTGAGTCTGTCCCAAGAACTCAATTTCGACCTTTTCAACCAGTTCAAATGTTTTCTGATCAAAAGCGCTTCCAACGCCTGTTTTGCCTGCACGTGGAAGACCTTCGGCTAGTTTGGGAGAAATCGAAACAATGTTGGCGCCCGTGTCTAACTGTGCAAGCGTGGACATTTGATTGACACGGACGGGCGCAAAAATCTCGTTTTGGTAGATGAGAAAAGGGGGTAGATCGGTCAGATTGATGAAAGCCATTGTTCCTTCCTATTCTTCTCACATATCATCGGAGGGAGCGGTTTCGTCAGCCGCCCAACTACTGATTAGACGGCTTCCGCCTAATACCCCGCCTGGCGCGCTTAGACGGCTTCCGCCTGACTCCCTGAAACGTTGCGTTATGCGGAAACATTCCGTATAACCCCCTTCGAGGGATACATGACGGAATGCCAGCGCCGACGGTTCGGCAGGCTCACCGCACGTCGTGCGTCATCGGCTTTCCCGCCAATTTTATCCTGCCGCCATCCTGCCGTCAATGAGGTTTCTGCCATGCACGCTCCTAAACTCCTCGACCAGGCGCCTGCCGCCATCCGTCTGAAACATTGATCCGAACCGAAGAAGCATAGGTGCAATGGGTCAGGCGATTCATTCTTTTATCAAACGTCACCCTAATGAGATGGGCGTCGCTGAGGTTGAGGCTTTTTTGACGCATCTGGCAGTGGACGAACGCGTCTCCGCCTCCACTCAGCACCAGGCGCTGGCTGCCCTGCTGTTTCTGGATTGGGAGGCGCTGCATACGGACCCCGGTGCGATTGACGCCGTTCGCGCCCGCGCGGACAAACGCCTGCCGTCCGTCCTTGCGAACGATGAGGTGCGCCAGGTCGTCGCCCGACTGACCGGCGTGCATGCGTTGATGGCCAGTCTGCTCTATGGCAGCGGCCTGCGCCTTCTGGAACGCCTGCGGTTGCGTGTCGAGGACGTTGACGTTGACCGCCGCGCGCTTTGTGTGCGTGATGCGAAAAGAAATGAGGATTGCGCGACCATGCCGCCCGGCTCGCCGGGAGAGCCACTGATGAACCATCTGCGCGCCGTCAGGCGCCTGCATGAGGACGATCTGGCGCGTGGCTGTGGTGCGGTCTGCCTGCCTGATGCGTTTGATCGTAAGATGCGTCATCTTTGCGCCTTTGCGCCTTTGTGTGCGCTTATTTGAACGGGGTCGGCGCAAGGACGCCTTTCCCTGGAACAGGGCGCGTGACGCAACGCGGGATGCAGATATGGGCAGTGACCATTATTCCGTCAGCAGTCATCCGCGCCAGGATTCCCTCGCCCGATCCGCCGCTTCCCGGCGCCTGGCTGCGCCTGCGCCGTCAGGACGAAGAGCGCGGCGCCGAGGATTGCCCCCAGAACGCCCGGCAGGGTCACGGCATGACCGGCGTGGACGACGCCGCTGCCGATGATGCCGCCGAGCAGTGCGCCGAAGACGCCTGCCAGCATTGGCGCAATGATGTTCCCGTACATGGAACGGTGCGGCAGCGCTGCGCTGAGCAGCGTCGCCACGAGCATGCCAGTGATTGCCCAGATTAAATAAGCCATCGCATTTACGGCGTCGTCGGCGCCGCCGGTTGCTCAGGCGTCGCAGGCTGCGATGGCTGCGCTGGTTGCGTCGATGCACGCTGCCCCGACGACGGGTTGGGCACAATCGTTGTGCCGGTCGCCATCTGGTTCAGCAACAGGGTGATGTTCGTATTCGGGTCGATGAACCAGATGTTGCCGCTCTTCAACATTTCGACCATCAATTCGCGGATGCGCAGCTCAAACAGTTCCGGGTTTTCGCGCCAGTAGCGCCCCTGGATCGCGCGCACCTGCGCCTCGCGGTTCGCCGCTTCGAGCGCCGCCGCCGTCAGACCTTTCTCGCGGGTCAGCGCCACGCGCGCTTCCTGCTCCGCCTGGAACAGGTTGTTCGCCTGCTCCGCTTCGATCTGCTGGCGACGGCGCTCTTCGGTTTCGATCTTCACTTCCAGATTCGCCTTTTCCGAGAGGAGGCGGGCGTATTCTTCGCTGACCTTGATATCGAGCACCTTCACCGCTTCGATAACGACGAAGAGTTGATCGGCAGGGCTTTGCTGTCCCGGACCGGGCGGCGTCGTCAGGTTGGCGCGGATGCGCTGGGCAAACCCGCCGCGATCAGAGAGCGCCTCATCAAGCGTAAACTGCGTGCTGGCGCTTTTCAGCGCATCGGCTGCAAAACCTTCGAGTTGCAGACGGAGCAGATCATCCTCAGCGCCGAGACGCGCATACATCTGGCGCAGCGACTCAGGATCGGTCTTGCGGCTGAAGTCGATCTGAATGTCGATGTCGTACAGTTGCTTGTCGCTGCTGGCGACATTTTGCGAGATCTGAAGCGTCTGGCGACGGACGTTCACAATCTCGACGCGCGTCAGCGGCGCAAACGGCCGGAAAAAGATGCCCGGTTCCTGTATGCCCTCAACAGCGCCGCTGGTAATGATGATCCCGCGTTGTCCTTCGTCCACCTGCACAAAGCGCGCGGTTGCCGCTCCCAATCCGACGATGATCAGCAGCGCAAATACGATGGCAATGGTGCGTCCCGGGACGTTCATGCCCTTTCCTCCTTGTCGCCTTGATAGCTGGTTCTGACGCTTGCGTTCAGACATATCGGCGCTCCGGCGCAGTGCGCCCTGCGTGTGCGTTCGCTCCCATTATACGAAGAGATGTATGGATTGTCACTCTGCGGATGGGGCGGGTCTCAGACCTGCCCGTATGCTCTGCGCTTTCCTCTCCATTCGTCGGGGATCATCCGCCAAAAAAGGAGTCTTTCGGATGTCGTTATGTCTTTATATTGATATTGACGATAATCTCAGATATTCTCTGTTTCAGGACAGGCAACAAACAGAAGGAGGGACTATCGCTATGGATGGTGTTGTGGTCGGCAATCTGGCGCTGCTCGGGTATCTGGCGCCGCTGTCGCTGGCAGCCGTGGCGCTCATCGCGTCCCTGACGCGGTCGGTCGATCTGACGTTCCATCTTGGGCGCGCGGCTGGCATCGGTTCATTCGCGCTGTTGCTCGGACTTGGAATTACGGTCCTTACCTCCGGTCCGATGGTCAGTCCGCTGATTGGCGTCAGCGACGCGGGCATCGCGCTGCGCCTCGATGCGTTGAGCGTGATGATGTCGTGGCTGGTGACATTGCTGGGCACGCTGCTGATCCAGTTCAGCCGCAACTATCTCGATGGCGATCCGCGCCAGCGGATCTTTTTCATCCGCCTCTATCTGACGGTCAGCGCCGTGTTGTTGATGGTGCTGGCTGGCAATCTCTGGCAGTTGACGCTGGCGTGGATCGGCATGAGCCTGGCGCTGCACGAACTGCTGGTGTTCTACCCGGAGCGTCCGCGCGCGATTCGCGCCGCCCGCAAGAAATTCATCTTCGCCCGCATCGGCGATGTGTGTCTGATTATTGCGGGTGTGCTGCTCGCGCAAACCTTCGGCGCAACTGATCTGGGCATGATCCGCGAGGCTGCTGCTGCGGCGCTTGCTGATGGGAACATTCCTGCGAACGCTGCGATTGCGGCGGTCCTGATCGTGATCGTCGCGGCGCTGAAGTCGGCAATGTTCCCCTTCCACGGCTGGCTGCTCGAGGTGATGGAAACGCCAACTCCCGTGTCGGCGCTGCTGCACGCCGGTCTGCTGAATGCAGGCATCTTCCTGGTGGTGCGCTTCGGCGAATTGGTGTTCCTGTCAACGCCAGCGCTGATTCTGCTGATCGCGCTTGGCGGGTTCACGGCGATTTTCGCGTCATCTTCGATGATTACGCAGACGAGCGTCAAGGTCTCGCTGGCGTATTCGAGCGCGGCGCATATGGGGTTCATGCTGATGCTGTGCGGGTTTGGCGCGCACACTGTCGCAATTATGCACCTGATCGCCCATTCCTGCTACAAGGCGCACGCCTTCCTGTCATCGGGCAGCATCATCGAGTATGTGCGCAACACCGGCGCTCAGAAACTTGACACCGCGCCGCACCTGCTCAGTCTGCTGGCGAATATGGCGGCGGCAGTGGCGATCTTCGTGGCAGTCGCCGCCGCGATTGGCATCGATATTACCAAGCGACCGGGCGAGACCGCGATGATCACGATTTTCATGCTTGCCGTCGCCTATCTGCTGGTGAAGGGCAATACGAACAAAGCGCCCATCTCTGTGATCGGTCGCACGATGCTGATGGCTACGCTGGTGACGATCGCCTTCTTCGTCCTGGAGGTGACGGCCGAGGCGTTGCTTGGTCGGGCGGTGGCGGTGTATCCGCCGCTCAACGAGCCAGCGATGATTGCGGTCATCATTGCAGTCGTCGCCTCGGGACTGGTGATGGCGCTCAGCGCCTTCCTGCCTGCGCTGGTGAATCGCCCTGCCTGGCGGGCGCTCTATGTCCACCTCAAGAACGGCTTCTACGCCAACACGCTGTTTGACCGCTTCATGGACGCTCTTCGGCTGGCTCGCTAATCCGTGACTATGTATCATTCGGAGGAAGAAACCATGGTTGTGCATCTGGCTGAGACCCGCAATCGACCCGCGCCCATGATGGCTGCGCCGCTTCAGATGATCACAGTCGATATGATCGCAGCGGCGGCGGGGCGCGCTGAACAACGCATCGCTCCGTTGTGGCCCCTGCGCAATTTTGTAGCGGTCAATCCGTATCTTGGCCTGATCGACCACTCTTTCGAGAAAGCCGCCGAATTGCTGGCGCGCCGGACTGGCGCTCGCATGACCGCTCCGCGCGCGTTCTACGCCCAGGCGATCGCGAGCGGTCGCATCACCGATGCCGATCTGGCGGCGGCGCTGGCGGAGGGCATTCCGCATCCCCGCGCCCCCGCGACGGTCGAGGCGCTCAAGGCGTTCGCTTTGAACGACGCGAATGAGCCGACGCCCACGCCGCTGCCCACCGTCGCTGATGTTGCGCGCGAGGTGACCGGCGTCAACTGGGCGGATATTGTGACTGATGCGATTTCCAACTGGGCTGGCGCCTACTTTGACCTGGGCCAGTCCTACTGGCGGTCGCCGTGGGCTGATCTCCCGGCGTATGCCGCGTGGCGCGCCGAGGCGAAGCATGACCGAACGCCGCAGATGCGCGGGGTGCATGCCTTCCAGCAGGCGCTGCGCGAGATGCCGGAGTCGGCGATGGAGACAATTGCGGCCGCGGTCGAGCTGCTGAATATTCCCGCCGATGGGCTGGAGGCGTACCTGCACCGGCTGCTGCTGACCATTCACGGTTGGGCTGGATATGCCCGCTACCTGCGCTGGGAAGCTGAACTCTACGGCGGCGAAGACCACACCCTGACCGATCTGCTGGCGATCCGCCTGGTGTGGGAAGTGGCGCTCTGGCGCAGCTTTGCGCACAAGGGAGTGGCGGAAGCGTGGCTTACCCGGAAAGAGGAACTGGTCAACGACCGGCTGGATGAAGCGACGATGCGCGCGATCGCTGGCGATCTCCTGCTCCAGCGCGCCTTCGAGAAAGCCTATCAGCGCCAGTTGTTCGCCCGCCTCGGCGCGCGGACGACGGGCGCAACTCCGGTGCGGAAGCGGGTGCAGGCAGCCTTCTGCATTGATGTGCGCTCCGAGATCTTCCGCCGCGCCCTCGAGACGGTGACCGACGAGATTGAGACAATCGGCTTCGCCGGGTTCTTCGGCTTCCCCATCGAATATGTGCCGCTGGCGGAAACCCGAGGCGGCGCGCAGTGCCCGGTGTTGCTGACGCCGCAGTTCGTGATTGCCGAGTCGGTCCGCGGGGCGTCCGAGAACGAGGTGAACGCTGCTATCGAGAAACGCGCCCTGAACCAGCGCGTCGCCAAAGCCTGGCGCATGTTCAAGTTCGGACCGATCTCCTGTTTCGGGTTCGTCGGTCCAGTCGGGTTGGCATATGTGCGCAAGTTGCTGCTTGATACGCTGGGGATCACCCGTCCTGTGCCGCATCCGTCAACCTTTGGGCTGGATGCGCACACCCGCGAGCGCGTCAAGCCCAGTCTTGAGCCGCGCGTCATTGGCGGGCGCGCGACCGGCATGACGCTGGAGCAGCGGGTGGCCGTCGCCGAGGGCGCGCTCAAGGCGATGTCGCTGACGACTAACTTCGCCCGCATTGTGCTGCTCGCCGGGCATGGCTCAACGACCGTCAACAACCCGCACGCGACCGGTCTCGACTGCGGCGCATGCGGCGGACATACCGGCGAAGCGAACGTGCGAGTGGCGGTGCAGATCCTGAACGATCCGGCGGTGCGCGCCAGACTGAAAGAGCGCGGCATCATCATCCCTGACGATACCATATTCGTGGCTGGTCTGCACGACACCACCACCGACGATGTGGCGATTTTCGACAAAGCCGACATCCCGACGAGCCACGCCGACGATCTCAGGCGGCTGGAAGCGGACCTGGCCGCCGCCGGACGGCTGGCGCGCGCCGAGCGAGCAACCCTGCTGAAGATCGATCCGAAGTCGAACATTGACGGCGCGGTACGGTTCCGCAGCAGGGACTGGTCGCAGGTGCGCCCGGAGTGGGGTCTGTCGGGTTGTGCGGCGTTTATCGTCACCCAGCGCGACCGCACTGCGGGGGTGGTGATGAATGGACGTTCGTTCCTGCACTCGTACGACTGGCGGCAGGACACGGGGTTCGGCGTGCTGGAACTGATTATGACCGCGCCGATGATTGTCGCAAGCTGGATCAATTTGCAGTACTACGGTTCAACGGTAGACAACCGGGTGTTCGGTTGCGGCAACAAAACGCTGCACAACGTCGTTGGCACGCTTGGCGTCCTGGAAGGCAATGCTGGCGATCTGCGGGTCGGGCTGCCGTGGCAGTCGGTTCACGACGGCGAGAAGTACGTCCATGAGCCAATGCGCCTGCACGTGATGATTGAAGCGCCGATCGAGGCGATGACCGACATCATCGCCCGGCACGAGCAGGTGCGGCAACTGCTCGACAACGGCTGGCTCTACCTGTTTGCGCTCGACGAGCGCGGCAAGGTGACGCACCGGTATGTCGGCGGTCTGCGCTGGGAGGCGTGCTGAACTGGCGGCGGACGGAGGCGAGAAGGAACTGACGCCGGTCGGAGCGTCAAACGCTATCCGTGGTTCCTGCTGGCGTCCTGAGATTGCCGAATAAGTCACGGCGTTAGCTCTGGCGGACTCAGCCAACGCCGTCGAGTCGCCTCTTTACTCATCAGGACGCGCACATTCCTCCTGCTCTCCTCAATCCTCCGCACGTGGGGGGAGCAGGGGGCGCTCAAGGTAGATTTTTCCGTCACGCCTTCATGTTGCATCGCCCGCTTCGGGCATCAGGACGAGCCAACTCCCCCTTCTCCCACAAGGGGAGAAGGGGGCGGGGGGATGAGGGGAAAAAGGCGTCAGGATGCGGAACCCCCTCCTCGCACCCTAAAAACTCTACCCTTGAGAGGCAGGGGGGATGAGGGAAAACAGGCATCAGAACGCCCCAACTCCCCCTTCTCCCACAAGGGGAGAAGGGGGTAGGGGGGATGAGGGGAAAACAGGCGTCAGGACGCGGAAAGTGTCTCTCGCACCCGAAAGAATGCTACACTCGTGAGGATGAGGCGCGAGGAAAGCGCTATGGACATGACTGCGATGACGACCACACCATTATCCGTTATTATCATCACCCACGCCGGGCGCGATCCCGGCGCCGCCACGCTGGGTTTTCTGACCGCCAGCGCAGCGCTTGCCGCTGGCAAGCGCGTCGCCGTGCTGCTGCGCGGCGAAGGCGTTCTGTGCGCCACGTCGGAGGGATGGGCCGCCGGTTTGCGCGCAGCAGGATATCCGCCGTTGCGCGATGCGTACTGCGCAGCCGGAGGGACGATCTATCTGTCGCAGCCATGTCTCCGACGCTACTGGCTCAACGCCGATAACGGTCTTCTGCCAGGCGTGCGGGTGCTGAGCATCGAAGACATGGCGGCGCTCTGCGTCGGAGCGACCACAGTAACGTTCTGACGTCGACATATCGACATGCCCGCACAAAGTGTGGTATAGTTATTGTCAGCAATGTCGCGCAGAGCAGGCGGGCATATGAACCCTTTCGGCAACCGTAAACCGGTCATCGACCCCGAATTGTTCATCGGGCGACGCGATCTGATTGCCGCCGTCTGTGAGCGCCTGACGGCGGCGCCGCCGCAGTGTTGCGCCGTGATCGGCGATGCGCGCAGCGGAAAGACGTCCCTGCTCTACTATCTGCGCAGCGCAGCGCCGGTTCGCCCAATCTGCGGCGACATCGCGGCGCGGTTTGTCTTCCCGTATGTCAATGCCGGTCCCTATGCCGATCTCGGCGTGTCTCAGAGCCATGGCGCGCTCTTTTTCTGGCGCGATCTGGCGCGCGCCACAGCGCAGGCGCTCGCTCTCCACGATGATCTCCCCGCGATGCCGGATCAGGGCATTGCGGAAACAGCGATTGTTGATGCAGTTTATGCGCTCAAATGCGCAGTCGAGGGTATGATCCGACGGCACAGCGACCGCACGTTTGCGTTTCTGATCGACAATGTGGAAGGAATTGCCCGCCTGCCGCGGCATACTGCCAGTTTTCTGCGTTCGCTGACGCAGGACCCCGACGTTGGCGCACGAGTCGCTTACGTGGTCACTGCCAGCACGCCGTTGAGCCGCCTGTACTCGATGGACGAGTTGCGCGAACCGTCGTCCTTCTGGGGATTGTTTGCCAGCGAACTTTTCATCGGCAGGCTCGACGATGCTGAAGTCGCCGCGCTGCTCGCGCGCGCGCCGATGCTGAGCGACGCCGACCGCGCGTGGATCCGGCGGCTCGGCGGCGCTAACCTGATGCTGCTCCTGATCGCCGCTGCGCACGTCTATCACTGGCGGGTGCATCCTAATGGCAGCAGTCCCGACGATATTGAACGCGCCGCCGTTGAGGAGGCGCGTCCGCTCTGTCGCTCCTGGTGGCGCGAATTGACGGAAATGCACACTACGGCGACCGACGCGCGCGACGCGCTGCTGGATCAGAGTCGCACGCCAACCTCCGACGAAGCGACGCTCTTCGAGGCGCTTCACCTGCGCGGACTGGCGCAGCGCGACCGCAACGGTTGGCGAGTCACCTCCGCCATCTTCGCCCGGGCGCTGTCTGACCAACCCGGCATCCCCTCTGCTGAAGCATCGCCCGCTCCGCTTCCGATGGCGTCCGCGCCTCCCCCTGCCTTCACGCACCTTGAAGGCGAGGTTTATGCGTTTCTGCGCGAACATGCCGGGCGCGTCTGCACCCGCGATGAAGTCAAACGCGCTATCTGGCCCGTTTCCCCGCCTTCCGACAGCGCATTGCAGAAGATCATCGAACGCATCCGCGAAAAGATTGAACCGGACCCCAAGCATCCCCGCAAATTGATCGCCGTGCGCGGCCAGGGGTATATGCTGCGCCGCGACGTCGATTAACCTCCTCTCCACCATTCGGCGGAGCATGATCCGCTAAAGGTAGAGTCTTTTTTCTCGTTGAAATCTTTATATTGACAAAAATATACGTTTCCTGATACATTCTGGGTGTCAAAAATATCTCTTTATATCTTTGAGGAGGGTATGGACACCATTGAGATCATCCGCAGCAATCTGTTGTCGCCGCTCGTGCTGGCATTCGTCCTGGGGATTGTAGCGACCCTGATCAGGAGCGAGGTCGAGATTCCGGAACCGGTCATCAAAGCGATTTCGGTCTATCTGCTCTTCTCGATCGGGTTGAACGGCGGCGTCGAACTGGCAGGCACAACCTTCAGCGAGTTTCTGCTGCCTGCGCTGGCGACGATTGCGCTGGCGATTGCCGTGCCAACGTGGTGTTACCTGATCCTGCGCGGTCCTGGAAGATTCGACATTCCAAACGCAGCGGGCATTGCGGCGCACTACGGCTCGGTCTCCTCCGTGACATTCGTCGCTGGCATCTCGTTCGTTGAGCGTCTGCCGGAAGGACAGAACACCTTCGAAGCATTTATTCCGGCGCTGGCGGCGCTCATGGAATGGGGGATCGTTGTGGCGCTCTTCATCGGGCGCTGGCGCCTGGGGGCAAGTCAGGCGCAGAACGGCGAACTTGGTCGGGTCATTCGGGATACCCTTACCGGGCGCAGTGTGGTGCTGTTGCTTGGCGGGCTGCTGATCGGCGTGATCGTCGGCGAGCAGGGGTTTGAACGCATCAAGCCGCTCTACGGCGACCTCTTCCGCGGCGTGCTGGTCTTCTTCCTGATCGAAATGGGCATGCTCGCCGGGCGACAGTTGCGCGATTTTGTCAAGGTTGGTCCATTTATGGCAGTTTTCGGCACGGTGATGCCGATCTTTCATGGCATCGCGGGAGTATCGCTCGGACTGCTGGCAGGTCTCTCGCCCAACGGCGCTTTCATCCTGGGGGCGCTCGCGGCCAGCGCCTCGTACATCGATGCGCCAGCCGCTGTGCGCGCTACGTTCCCACAGGCGAATCCTAGCATCTATCTGACGTCGTCGCTTGGAATCACACTGCCGATGAATCTTATCATTGGATTGCCGTTGTATTATGAATATGCACGCTGGCTGAGCGTGGCGCTCGGACGAATGTAATGCACAATGGAGTGCATGGAAAGGGGCAAGAGATGAAACTGACGACTGTACGGTTGGTGACGATTATTGCTGAACCGATACTGAAGGATCGACTGCTCCAGGAGATCCACACCCTCGGGGCGCATGGTTACACCATCTCCGAGGTGCATGGCGAGGGGACTCGCGGGATCCACGCCAGTCAGTGGCAGGGCGGCGGCAATGTGAAGATTGAGACGCTTGTATCACCCGAGGTTGCGGATCGGATCATGGAGGCTATGACAGACCATTATTTCCCGAATTACGCGGTCATTGCCTATGTCCACGACGTGCAGGTGGTGCGCGGCGAAAAGTTCGCCTAGCTTGAGCATCATTTGATCTCTGCGCGCTTCCGTGCTACCATCCATCGCCTGAGCCTGTGTATCGGCGCAAGCGCTATGGCTGCTGACTGGATCGTGGTGCGCGGAGCGCGCGTCCACAACCTCAAGAATATTACGGTCACCATGCCGCGCAATGCGCTGGTGGTGATTACCGGGCTGTCCGGCTCCGGCAAGTCGTCGCTGGCATTCGATACGATTTTCGCCGAGGGTCAGCGTCGCTATGTCGAATCCCTCTCCGTTTATGCGCGCCAGTTCCTCGGGCAGATTGATAAGCCCGATGTCGATTCTATCGAAGGTCTCTCGCCCGCCATTGCCATCGACCAGAAAGGGCTGGCGCGCAATCCGCGCTCGACGGTCGGCACCGTCACCGAAATCTATGACTACCTGCGCCTGCTCTTTGCCCGCATCGGACGACCGCACTGCGTCCACTGCGGTCGTCCGTTGAACCGTCAGTCGGTGCAGCAGATGATCGACACGATCCTCGGCCTGCCTCCCGGCAGCCGTATCCTGCTGCTGGCGCCGCTCGTCCGGGATCAGAAGGGTGATCATCAGGCTCTCCTCGATCAGGTGCGCAAACAGGGATTTGTGCGGGTGCGCGTCGATGGCGAGGTGCGCGACCTGGCGGACGATCTGCGCCTGGATCGCTACCGACCGCATACCATTGAGGTCGTGGTGGATCGTCTCGTCATTCCCCAATCCGCCGCAACGCCGGATCAGTCGCAGATGCGGGTGCGCGTCGCCGACTCGGTCGAAACGGCGCTCCGCATTGGCGATGGGGTGGTGGTTGTGCAGATCGTCGGCGGCGATGAACTGACCCTGTCGCAGCGGTATGTCTGCCCGGTGCACGGTCCTGCGACGATTGGGGCGCTCGAACCGCGCGATTTTTCGTTCAACAATCCGTCCGGCGCCTGCGCCACGTGCGATGGTCTCGGCAGCGTGCTGGAGTTCGACCCGGATCTGGTCATTCCTGACCGCTCGCTCTCGCTGGCGGAGGGCGCCATTGCGCCCTGGGCGAATGTCAGTCGCGCACAGCGCCGCTACTTCGATGATCTGCTGGCGTCGCTCGCTGATCACCTCGGTTTCTCGATCCACACGCCGCTGCGCGACCTGCGCCCGGAGGCGGTGGCGACGATCCTCTACGGCTCCGATGGCGATGTGATGCCGCTGCGCTACCATCTGCGCGGCGAGGAGCGCGTTGTTGAAGCGCCGTTCGAGGGAGTGATCCCCGCGCTGCGCCGTCGGCTGGCGGAATGCGCCGACGAAAACGAGCGCGCGCAGATCGAGCAGTTCATGACGCCGCGGGTCTGCCCGGCGTGCAATGGCGCGCGCCTGCGCCCTGAACTCCTCGCCGTCACCGTCGCTGGCTATACGATTGCGCAGGTGTCGGCGCTCCCCGTCGCTGAAGCATGGTTGTGGGCGAAAACGCTGGCTGCCGATGTTGATGTCGTTGTGACTCGCTGGCGTGAGACGCGCGAAAGCGACCTGCGCTCGCCGACCTATGCGCTGACAACGCGCGAATGCCAGATTGCGGCGCCCATCCTGAACGACATCTGCGCACGGCTCCAGTTTCTGAACGACGTGGGGCTGGAATATCTCACGCTCGACCGCGCCGCCACGACCCTGTCCGGCGGCGAGGCGCAGCGTATTCGCCTGGCGACGCAGATCGGCTCCGGTTTGAGCGGCGCGCTCTACGTGCTGGACGAGCCGAGCATCGGGCTGCACCCGCGTGACACTGGGCGCCTGCTCGGTACGCTGCGTCGGCTGCGCGACCTGGGGAACAGCGTGCTGATTGTCGAGCACGATGAGGAGATCATTCGCGCTGCCGACTGGATCGTCGATATTGGTCCTGGCGCGGGGGAGCGCGGCGGCGAGGTGATCGTCAGCGGACCGCTCGACGCTGTGCTGGCGGCGCCGCGCTCATTGACGGGGCAGTACCTGTCGGGCAAACGCACGATCCCTGTGCCGCGCCGACGACGCTCCGGCAGCGGCAAGTTCCTGACGATCAAAGGGGCGCGCGAGCACAACCTGAAGAATATCGACGTCGCCATTCCGCTCGGATGCCTGGTTGCCGTCACCGGGGTCAGCGGCTCCGGCAAATCCACCCTGGTCAACGACACCCTCTACCCGCGCCTGGCGCAGGCGCTGCACGGCGCACGCGCGCGCCCAGGCGCCCACGATGCGATCTATGGCATTGAGCACATCGACAAAGTGATCGACATCGACCAGTCGCCGATCGGGCGCACGCCGCGTTCCAACCCGGTCACCTACACCAAAGCATTTGATCCGATCCGCAAGTTGTTTGCGCAGACTCCTGAAGCGCGCGCGCGCGGCTACGATGCCAGTCGCTTTTCGTTCAACATTCCTGGCGGGCGCTGCGAGCACTGCAACGGCGAAGGGTTGATGCAGATCGAAATGCAATTCCTGCCCGACCTGTATGTGACCTGCGATGTGTGCCACGGCGCGCGCTACAACCGCGAGACGCTCGACATCCGCTATCGCGGCAGGAATATCGCGCAGGTGCTCGACATGACCGCCGAGGAGGCGGCGGCGTTCTTCGAGCGCGTTCCTGCCATTGCTGAGAAGTTGCAAACCCTGATCGATGTGGGATTAGGGTACATCCGCCTTGGTCAGCCGGCTACCACCCTGTCCGGCGGCGAAGCGCAACGCATCAAACTGGCGACCGAACTGAGCCGCCGCGCCACCGGGCGCACCCTTTACATCCTGGACGAACCGACCACTGGATTGCACGTCGCCGACGTTGATCGTCTGCTGCGCGTGTTGCAGCGGTTGGTCGACGCCGGGAACACGGTGCTCGTCATTGAACACAATCTCGATGTCATCAAATGCGCCGATTGGATCATCGACCTGGGACCTGAAGGCGGCGACGCGGGCGGGCGCGTGGTTGCCGCCGGAACCCCTGAACAGGTCGCGCAAACACCGGGATCGTACACCGGTCAATACCTGGCGCGGGTGTTGGAAGGTTGAAGGTGCGTGTCCCGTAGCGACGTTGCAACGCAACGTCGCTACGGGACACGAGAACGTATGCCTGTACGAATTATTTCACCCCCAACCAGCGGCGTGCGAAGGCGCGAACGGTTCTGGCGATGGCAATGGCTTCGCGGGCTTCCTCCAACGATGGCTCGGCGCCGGGGTAGCGCGCATTGACCGCAAATCCAGAGAGAAAATCGAGCGACTGTTCGTCCACATTGATTGGGATGCCATTGCTGATGCAGAGATGGCGCAGGATGGTCAGGTCGTGCGTCTTGGGGAAGGTGATCGTCCCGGCGATCAGCAGCGCCTTGAGATATTTTTCAGCGCATTGTTGTGCATGAAAGACGGCGGCATCGGTATGCTGAGTCTTGCCGCGCAGGGCGCGTTGCGCCATATCGAGGTCGCCTTCAGCCTTGGCGACCCAATCCAGGGGATTACTTTCTTTCATAGAGACAGATCCCCTTCGTGTAAATCTCATGCAAGAATGGCGAAAAGTCGCGTAGCGCCTCCTCAATCTCTTCAGTGGTCTTGACGATCAGGTCGAGGGGGAACAGGCGCGGTTGCAGCGCCCGCGCCACGCGCAGATACCGCTGGCGATACGGTTCGTCGCTCCGAACGACCACCAGCAGATCAACATCGCTATCGGGCGTCGGGTTGCCATAGGCATATGAGCCGAAAAGAATAATCTTCTCCGGGTTGACCTCGCGGATGAGCCGCTCAATGGCGGCAGGCAACGTCTCCGCCACTGGCGGCAGACCGCGCGGCGCAACGTCGGCGGGAAGTGAGAGGGCAATCTTCATGGGCGACCCCCTTTCACCCCCAACCAGCGGCGCGCGAAGGCGCGAACGGTTCTGGCGATGGCAATGGCTTCGCGGGCTTCCTCCAACGATGGCTCGGCGCCGGGGTAGCGCGTGGTAACCGCGTAGTCGGAGAGGATGGTAAGCCGTCCAGGTGATAAACCTGTCTGTATGCTCGCCTGTTCACAGAGAGTATTCAGCGTTGGCAGGTCGTGCGTCCTGGGAAATGCAACTGATTTCTGCAACAGCAGGGCTTTCAAATACTTCTCGGCGCTCTGTTGCGCATGAAAGCAGACAGCGACCGTTAGCGGATGTTTACGTCGCATCAGCGATGTTGCCGCCTGCCAGTCCTGCTCGGCGTACCGCGCCCATTCTAGCGGGTCATTGACGCTCATACACCACAATGCCTCTGCTCAGGATTTCTTGCAGAAAGAAGTTATGCGGCGCTTCCTCCGCCAGTTCGCGCGGCGTTTTGACAATAATATCCACAGGAAACAAACGCGGGTACAACAGCAGGGAGATGGTCACCACACGCTCACGACGCGGTTTGTCGGTATCCCAGACAATCAGCAGATCGACATCGCTATCGGGCGTCGGGTTGCCATAGGCATATGAGCCGAAAAGAATGATCTTCTCCGGGTTGACCTCGCGGACGAGCCGCTCGATGGCGGCGGGCAACGTCTCCGCCACTGGCGGCAGACCGCGCGGCGCAACGTCGGCGGGGAGCGAGAACGCAACGCTCATCAAAGTTCTCCTCGATCACAAGAGATCAGCGAAATTGTAACAGAAAAGAGTCAATATTTCGTTCATTGAAGTGGTAGACTGAAAAGGGCATTTGTCGAATAATGAACGTATGAGCGCAACCACACCGTTGATTGGCGCAACCATCGGCAATTACGAAATCCAGGCGCTGATCGGCAGCGGCGGGATGGCGACCGTCTACCGCGGCTTCGATCACAACCTGGGGCGCGCTGTGGCGATCAAAGTCCTGTCGGAGGAGGCGCGCGCCCACCCCGGCTTCGTTGACCGCTTCCGTCAGGAGGCGCGCATCATCGCCAATCTGCGCCACCCCAATATTGTGCAGGTCTACGATTTCGGCGTCCACAACGGGATGCCGTACATGGTCCAGGAACTCCTGCCGGGCCCGACGCTTGAGCAGCGGATCACGGACGCAGTGCGCAGCGGACGTCCGCTGCCGCCCGACGAGGTTGTGGCGATCACTCGCCAGCTTGCGGCGGCGCTCGACGCTGCCCACGCCGCAGGGGTCATCCACCGCGACGTAAAGCCAGCCAATGCGATGTGGAACGCCATTGGGTCGCTGGTGCTGACCGACTTCGGCATTGCGCGCAATACGCTGATGCCGGGCAACCAGACGCAGGTGGGGATGGTGGTGGGAACTCCGGGTTACCTGTCGCCTGAACAGGCGCAGGGGCTGCCGGTGACGCCTGCCAGCGACATTTACAGCCTGGGCGTGGTCGTCTTCGAGATGCTTGCCGGGCGGCTTCCGTTCGATGGCGATACGCCGATGAGCATCGCCATCCAGCATATTCAGGCGCCGCCGCCGCCGTTGCGCACGCTGCGCGCCGATATTCCGCCAGCCGTCGAGGCGGTGGTGCTGCGGGCGCTCGCCAAAGACCCGACGGCGCGGTTTGAGCGGGCGGAGCAGTTCGCCGCTGCGCTGGAACGCGCATATCTGACCAGCACCCCAGGCGTCGCTGCGACTGCCATTCACCAGCAGGCGACGGCGATCTGGCAATCTGGCAGCGGAGCGGTCAAACTGGCGTCTCCACCGCCTTCCGATGCTGCGCCTGCCCCGCCTGTCGCCAGAACTCCCGGCAAGGCGAAGGGCGAGCGTCGTATATCATTGCTGCCGCTGCTTGGCGGCGCATTTGCTCTGCTGCTGATCGTCGGCGCGGTTCTGGCGATGCGCAGCAGTCCGTCCCCTGCGGGGCAGAGCAGCGCCGCCGCGCCGACCGAACCCGCTGCGACGGCAGCGCCAACCGCCGAAAGCGCCGTTACGCCTCTTCCCGAAGTTGCTGTTCCGCCGCCTGAAACGCCTGTCGCACCGACAGCCGCCGCACCGCCGCCGCCTGTCCCGCCTGCTGCGCCAACCGCGCCTCCCGCTCCGCCGGTTGCGACCGGGAATGCGCTCGCCGACCTGCGCGCGCTGCTGACGTCGGCGGCTGAGGGACGCTCCGGCAGGGACGCGCAGAAATGGCTCAGAACCCTGAACGAGTTCGAGCGCGAGATCGGCAAGGGCGATACCCGCAAGGCAGGCGATAAACTGCGCGAATTGCAGCGCGAGTTGACGCAGGCGGAAAGGGCTGGCAAACTATCGGCGGAGGCGACCGGACAGGCGTTGCAATACATTCAGGCGATTGCAATCGCCTATGGCATTGATCTGGGGCGATAGAGAATCACAATGGCGACAATTGCCCGTCTGCGTGCACGACTCGGCGGTCGCACGCTCGAACTCGAACTGCTGATCACCGCTTTCCTTTTCATTGCAATCTGCTTGGCGGCGTTGATCGCCAGCGCAAGCGGGCGGGTGCGCTGGGTTGATCTGACGATCATCTCCGCTTTCGCCGGTCTGTTTCTCACGATCAGCCTGGCGCTGGCGCTGCGCGATTGGGGCGAGGACCAGATGGTGTTGCCGATCGCGGCGTTACTGGCAGGCGTCGGCATGATAATGGCGCGCCGCCTTGAACCGGATCTCGTGCAACGCTACGGCGAAGTGTACAGCGGGATTGCGCTCAAACAGGTGATCTGGATCTTTGGCGGCGCCGTCCTCCTCGCGCTGGTGAGTTTCGTTCCCTGGCGCCTGCAATGGCTCAAACACTACCGTTACACCTGGCTCATCCTGGGTCTGGCGCTGGTCGGCGCCACGGCGGTGTTTGGCGTCGAGCGCAATGGCGCGCGTCTCTGGCTCAACCTGGGGTTCTTTCAACTCCAGCCGGTGGAAATGCTGAAGGTGCTGCTGGTGATCTACCTCGCCACCTACCTCGATGACCACCGCGAATTGATCGGGCGCGGCGTCTACTGGCTCGGTCCGCTGAAACTGCCGCCGCTGCCGTACCTGGCGCCGATCATGATGATGTGGGGCGCGACGATCGGATTGATTATCGTGCAGAAAGACCTCGGCGCCGCTTTGCTCTTCTTCGTCATCTTTCTGGCGATGCTCTATGTCGTTAGCGGTCGGGCGCGCTATGCCGCCGTTGGATTGTTCGCATTCGCGCTGGGAGCGGCGGCGCTCTATCCGCTCTTCAGTCACGTACGGGTGCGCCTGAATGCCTGGCTCGATCCGTGGTCCGATCCATTTGGCATCGGATTTCAGATGGTGCGGGCGCTCCACGCGCTGGCGGCAGGCGGATGGGCGGGCACAGGCATCGGTGCTGGCGATCCGACGACCGTGCCCGAAAGCCACACCGACTTCGTTTTTGTGGCGATCGGCGAGGAATTGGGGCTAGCGGGCACGCTGGCGCTGACCGTGTGCTACGCGCTGTTTGCGCTCAACGGGTATCTGATTGCAATCCGCGTGCGCGACGGGTTTCAGCAGTTGCTCGCCGCCGGTCTGACGACCGCGATTGCGGCGCAGGCGTTCATCATCATGGCGGGGACGACGCACCTCATTCCGCTCACCGGGATCACCCTGCCGTTCATCAGCTATGGCGGCTCGTCGACGTTGATCAACTTTGCGATGGTCGGACTGCTGCTGCGGATTTCAGCGTTGCGGAAACCGCCGCGGACGTTGTAACGGGCGTTGAACGTTGAACGTTGTACGTTGCACGCGGGAAGGTGACATGTAGGGGCGCGCCGGTGGCGCGCCTGCGAAGATTGGAACGTCCCCGACCTTTGAGGTCTGTGCCATGGAACGGCGCGGCGCCGGGGAGCGCCGCGGACGTTGTAACGGGCGTTGAACGTTGAAGGTTGAAGGTTGCACGTTGCACGCGGGAAGGTGGCATGTAGGGGCGCGCCGGTGGCGCGCCCGCGAAGGTGGAAACGTCCCCGACCTGTGAGGTCTGCGCTATGCACGACGCGGCGCCTGGGAGCGCTGCGGGCGGGCGGAGGATGCGCCGCCGGAGTGCACCGCGCCGCGACCTCACAGGTCTTGGCTATTGACAGGAAACCCACATGCCTGATCGTCTTCGAGCCTGGATCGCCTGGTTTGCTGGCGTGCTCGGGATTCTCATCCTGGGCAGCGGGCTGTTGCTCGATAGCGTCATGCAATGGCGATTGCACCTGCTCGCCGGTCTCTGGCTGCTCTCACTCCCGGCGCGGCGTTTGATCGGTCAGTCTGGCGCAACGGCTCACCGCAGCCTGCGCGGATTGATGCTGATGGCAGTCCTCGGATTTGCCGCCATTGGTCTGCAACTGATGCGCAACCAGGTGACGCAATCTGAAGCGACACTGCGCGCTGTCGCATCGCTGGCGCAACCAGTCGCTGCTGAACAACCGCAGCCGGTCTTTCCCGAAACTGATCCTGCTGAACGAACGTCGCTGGGAAGCGGACGCACCTTCCCTGTCGCTATCAACGCTGGCGCGCGCGGGCGAATTCTTGACCGCAACGGCATCGTGCTGGCGGAAACCGTCGACGGTCGGCGAACCTACCCCAACCCTGCGCTTGGACACCTGATCGGGTTTCAGAGCCGCCTCTACGGAACCACCGGGCTGGAAGCGCGCTTCGATGCGCAGCTCTCCGGGGTGGCGACCTTGTCGCCGACCGCCATTCTCGAAGCGCGTCTGCTGGGATCGTCGGTCGAACAGTTTCCTGCTGATCTGACCCTTACCCTGGATAGTCGCCTTCAGGAAGCCGCGCAACAGGCGCTCGGCGAGCGCGCCGGAGCGGTGGCGCTCCTCGACGTGCCGACCGGCGCGATCCTGGCGATGGTGACGTACCCGCGCTTCGATCCCAATCAACTGGTGCTGCCCGAACCGGCGACGCAGGCGGATGTCGATCGGGTGCAGGCGGCGTGGGCGGAACTGAACGCGCGCAGCGACGCGCCGCTGCTCAACCGCGCCACGCAGGGGCGCTACCCGCCTGGATCGGTGATCAAAACGCTGACTGCGGCGGCGGCGCTCGATAGCGGCGTGCTGGCAGACCCGATGGCGCCGGTCACCTGTCCGAATCTGCTGCCAACCGAAGCGGGAGCGCCGCCGGTGCGCAATGCAGTCGATAACCTCTTTCGTCGCACCGGCGACCCCTCGGACCTGGTGCGTGTCTATGCCTTCTCGTGCAATACCGCGTTTGCGCAGATCGGGCTATTGCTGGGCGCCGACCGCTTCCTGGAATATGCGCGCCGCTTCGGGTTGCAGACAGTTGACACCCGCTCAGGACCTCCCGACCTGCGCGACATTCCAGCAGAAGTTGGCACAATTGCGAATGAAGCGTCATTCCTGCAACGTCCTGCGGCGCTGGCGGACACGGCATTTGGACAGGGACAGGCGCTGGTCACACCGCTCGACATGGCGCAACTGGCGGCGTCGGTCGCCAACGAAGGGCGCCTGATGCGTCCCTACCTGGTTGCCGAAGCGCGCGCTGGCGAGCAGGTGATCTATCAGGCGCAACCAGAGCCGTTGCGGCAGGTCGTGTCACCGGAGACCTCGCGGCGCATGCTCGACATCATGCGCACGTCGGTCGAAATCGGGTATGCGCAGCCGATTGCGCTGCCGGGGGTCAGCATCGGCGCTAAAACCGGCACTGCCGAGACGCCGCGTGGCGTGCCGCATTCGTGGATCATCGCCGTTGCGCCAGTGGAACAGCCGCGCTACGCTATCGCCGTGATTGTCGAATACGGCGGCGAAGGGAGCCGTTCCGCGCTGCCGGTTGCGCGCCAGGTGCTGGCGGCGGCGTTGGGGGTGACGCCATGACACGCAGCGCGATGGGACGAATCTGGTGCGGAGCGGCGCTCATCGTATTGGTTATGGTCCTGGCGGCTTGTTCCGAGCCGCTGGTCGAACCGCGCGCGCCACGCACGCCAACCGCCGTGATCGACCGGTACAACGCGATCGTGGCGACCGCCGAGGCGGGGGAGGATCTGCTGGCGCGCGCCAGAGCCTACTATGACCGCGGCAACATCTGGTTCGACCAGCAGAACTACACCGAAGCCATCGCCGACTACGACCGGGCGCTTGCGCTCGATCCCTCGATGTCGCGCGCCTTCCACAACCGGGGTCTGGCGCATGCGATGTTGAAGGAGTACGACGCCGCGCTGCGCGATTACGCCCTCGCCATCCATCTTGACCCCGACTATCGTCGCGCCTACGAGAACCGGGTGCGGCTGCTGGAAGAACTCACCGCCCGCACACCGGACGAAACACTGCTCCAGCAACTCGCCGACGACTATGGCAACCTGGCGCGTTTGATCCCTGCGGCCGAAGCGCCCTACCGGTACCGGCAGGGGCTGATCCTGGCGCGACTGGGCGACCGCACCGCAGCGCGCGAGGCGTTCGACGCCGCAATCCGCGCCAGACCGCAGCACGTCGATGCGCTCTATGAACGCGCGCTGCTGCACTACGCCGACGGCGATCTGAATGCCGCCCTTGCCGACCTCGACACCGCGCTGCGCCTGAGTCCGCGCGCCGCCAACGCCTACTACGTGCGCGGATTAATCCACCGCGCGCAGGGCGACACTCGCGGCGCCATTGCCGATTTCGGGCAGGCGCTGATCCTCCAGCCCGCCTACCCTGAGGCGCTGATCGCCCGCGCCGCGACCTATGCGGAGCAGGGGAATATAACCGCTGCCCGCGCAGACCTCCAGCGCCTCGACGACCTGCAACTCGATCCGCCGCTCCAGCAGGCGCGCGAGGCGCTGCGCCTGCGCATCGGCGGATCCGGGTGATACGTTGGGGACGACCCGCGCCGTCATAGGGGCGACGCGGCGGGTCGCCCGTACCGGCGGTCGCCTGGCAATCGGCTTTATTGGCGGGCAGGCACGGAACCAAACCCTGCAAATGTGGGTGAATTTGTGGCGGTATACTCGGAGGGAACGAAGGTCCTCACAAAGCGCTTATTCGCTCCCGCCATTCGTTCGCCGCTCCGCCAGCCGCTGGCTCAGCGTCTCAAGCGTCGTCGAGCAGAAGAAGCGGCGATGACGCTCAAAGCCGAGGCGTTCGTACCAGGCGCGCGCGTGGTCGTTCTCCCAACCGACTTCCAGTTCCACGGCGCGGCAGTCGTGTGCGCGTGCATAGGGCAGCAGGCTCGCCAGCAGCGCGCGCGCCAGCCCGCGTCCGCGCCACGCCGGTTGCACGTACAACTCATCGATCAGCAGAAACCGTCCTCCCGCCTCAATCGACAACCCCAGCGACCCGACGATGTACCCGACGATCTCACCATCGACGGCGGCAACGTGAACCATACCATACTCCGGGTGATCCAGCAACGTGCGCAAAGCCTCGCGGGTGCGCTGCGGATCGAACGGATCGCCGTCGCTGACGTGAAGCGCCTCAACCAGCGGCAACAGCGCCTCGAGGTCGCTGGAGGTAAAGGGGCGGATAGCAGGGGTAGGGCGTTGCATCGATGTCTCAACTATGAAATGCACGAATGTGCTATTACCGAACGCGGTGGCGCATGCGCTCTCGTCAATGATTGCTTCGTGCACCTTCGTGTACTTCGTGGATGACATACATCAGGTGGGCGACTGAAACATGCTGCGTCGGCGCTGCCGGTCTTTTCGCACTGCTTCGCGCGCCTCGGCGCTCTTCGCGGATGTGCCCGCAACGTAAATGGGGCGCACGGCAGTACGCCCCATACGACAGTGTGTCACCTGCGTCTTACAACGGCGCCATCAATGAAACTGCTCCGCCTCGGTCGAACCCGCGAGCGCCGTCGTCGAGGACATGCCGCCGGAGATGATAGTGGAAACTTCATCGAAGTAGCCAGTTCCCACTTCGTGCTGATGCCGGGTAGCCGTGTATCCTTCTTTCTCGGCGGCGAATTCCGCCTGCTGCAACCGCACATACGCGGTCATTCCTTCAGCGGCGTAGGCTTTGGCGAGATCGAAGGCATGATAATTGATCATATGCCAGCCAGCCAGCGTGATGAACTGGAACTTGTACCCCATTGCTGCCAGTTCGCGCTGGAACTTTGCAATCGTCGCGTCGTCCAGGTTGCGCTTCCAGTTGAACGACGGCGAGCAGTTGTACGCCAGCATCTTGCCGGGGAACTTCGCGTGGATTCCTTCGGCGAACCGACGCGCCTCATCAAGGTCGGGATGCGCCGTTTCGCACCAGATCAGGTCGGCATACGGCGCATACGCCAGACCGCGGGCAATCGCCGCGTCCAGTCCGTTCTTCACGCGGTAGAACCCTTCCGGCGTGCGCTCGCCAGTGATGAAGGGTCGGTCGTACTCATCGGCGTCGGAGAGGAGCAGCGTCGCCGCCTGCGCATCGGTGCGCGCAATCAGCACCGTCGGCACGTCGAGCACATCAGCCGCCAGGCGCGCCGCCGTCAGCGTGCGGATAAACTGCGACGTCGGCACAAGCACCTTGCCGCCCAGGTGACCGCACTTCTTCTCTGATGCCAGTTGATCCTCAAAATGGACGCCCGCCGCGCCCGCCTCGATCATCGCCTTCGTCAGTTCAAAGGCATGCAGCGGACCGCCAAACCCTGCCTCAGCGTCGGCGACAATCGGCGCATACCAGTAGATGTCGTTCTTCCCTTCCGAGGCGTGGATCTGGTCGGCGCGCATCAGGGCGTTGTTGATGCGCCGCACGAGCGCCGGGACGCTGTTCGAGGGATAGAGACTCTGGTCGGGGTAGGTCTGTCCCGCCAGGTTTGCATCGGCGGCGACCTGCCAGCCGCTCATGTAGATCGCCTTGAGACCGGCGCGCACCATCTGCGTCGCCTGTGCGCCGGTCAGCGCGCCAAACGTCGCAATGTACGGCTCGGTCTGCAACAGGTCCCACAAGCGGCGCGCGCCCACGTTCGCCAGGGTGTATTCCACCTTCAACGTACCGCGCAACCGCACCACATCGGCGGCGCTGTAGTCGCGTCGGATGCCCTTCCAGCGCGGGTCGGTCGCCCAGCGCCGTTCCAGTTCGGCGATTTCCTGATCTCGGTTCAAGCCAGCCATACAACACTCCTTTGTGTGATTCAATCCAGACGGCGATAGCCGGGGATGGTCAGGAACTCCACGAACTCGCGCGACAGCGTCAGTTCGTCGAGCAGTTCAGCCGCCAGCGCGAAGTGGTGGTCGCCCGTGCGCGCTGAGACAAGCGAATGCAACTCTTCGTCACGGATGGTCTTATACATGGTTTCATCAATCGTGCGGCCATCGTCCAGGCGAGCGTTGTAGCGCACCCACTGCCAGATCTGCGACCGCGCAATCTCAGCCGTCGCCACATCTTCCATCAGGTTGAAAATCGCCACTGCGCCGCGACCGCCAAGCCACGCCTCGATGTACTGCAACGCAACACTGATGTTATTGCGCAGCCCTGCTTCGGTAATGGTTCCCTGCGGGATCGTCAGCAAATCGGCGGCGGTCACATGCACCTCCGGCACGTAATGGATCTGGTGGTCGCCCTGGTACGCGGTATTGAAGACTTCGAGCACGGTGGGCACCAGGTCGGGGTGCGCCACCCAGGCCCCATCGAACCCCTGCTTCGCCTCGCGTTCCTTGTCAGCGCGCACCTGCGCCAGCGCGCGTTCGGTAATCTCCGGCTCGCGCCGGTTCGGAATGAACGCCGACATGCCGCCAAGCGCGTGGGCGCCGTGTTTGTGGCAGGAATAGACCACAAGTTCCGCCGCCGAACGCAGGAAGCGCGTCGTCATCGTCACCTGCGCGCGATCCGGGAAGATCCAGTCGCTGCGATGGTTGAACGTCTTGATGAAACTGTAGATATAATCCCAACGCCCCAGGTTCAGCCCGCTGCTATGTTCGCGCAATTCGTACAGAATTTCTTCCATTTCGAATGCAGCCAGGATGTGCTCAATCAGCACCGTGGCGCGGATCGTTCCACGCGGAATGCCCAGTCGCTCCTGAGCAAAGTTGAACACATCGTTCCACAGCCGGGCTTCCAGATGGCTCTGCATCTTCGGCAGGTAGAAGTATGGACCGCTGCCGCGTCGGATCAACTCGTGCGCATTGTGGAAGAAGTAGAGTCCGAAGTCAAAGAATGCGCCAGCCACTGGCTCGCCATCGACGTGCATGTGCTTCTCGACGAGGTGCCAGCCGCGCGGACGCACCGCCAGCGTTGCAATCGTGTTGTTCAGGCGGTACTCACGTCCCTCGGGGCTGACAAACGTGATCGTCCGGCGCACGGCGTCGCGCAGGTTGAGCTGACCCTGCACCATGTTTTCCCAGGTCGGCGCATTCGCGTCCTCAAAGTCAGCCATGAACACCTGCGCGCCGGAGTTGAGGGCATTGATCACCATGCGCCGGTCGGTCGGACCGGTGATCTCCACGCGCCGGTTCGAGAAATCGGCAGGGATCGACGCCACCTTCCAGTCGCCGCCGCGAATCTCAGCCGTCTGAGGCAAAAAATCGGGCATCGCGCCCGCCCGGATGTCTGCCCAGCGCTGCTCGCGCGCTGCGAGCAACGCGCGCCGGCGATGCTCGAACTGACGCGCCAGGGCGGCAACAAAATCAAGCGCTTCGACCGTGAGAATCTCAGACCACTCCGGTCTGGTCGGACCGAGGATTTCGACACGATTCGGTGTGTCCACTGTTTTCCTCCTTGAAACAACCAGGCGCACTCCTTATATTAGTGACGCCAGTTACAATCTTGCGTCGCGCGGAGGGAGAACGCAGGTTCTCGAAGCGACTGTTCCTTCAGTATACCCTATGTTGCACTGCGTTATGAGGACGATCAGTCGAAAAAGAGGGAGAGAGGGCGTTATAATAAGGAAATTCAATCATTCTATTGAGATTCGCTGCGCTCCGGCGTACACGTTGAACGATGCGCCGCGCAGGAAGCCGATCAGGGTCATATTGAACTGCTGCGCCAGGGTGACCGCCAGGGTCGAGGGAGCGCCGACTGCTGCGACAACCGGGATGCGCGCCATCAGCGCTTTTTGCAGGATCTCGAAGCCAGCGCGCCCGCTCACCAGCAGGATCGCCTGACTCAAGACGTCAAGCCGCCCCTGAAGCAAGTGGGCGCCGATCAGTTTATCGACCGCGTTATGCCGTCCGATGTCCTCGTGCAGTGCAAGGAGCGCGCCGTCGGCAGCGAATAGCGCAGCCGCGTGCAACCCGCCGGTTTTCTGGAAGATCGCCTGCGCCTCGCGGAGCGTGGCGTCCATACTGGTCAGCACCGGAAGCGAAATGCGCAGCCCATCATCATCGGGCAGCGGCGTGCAACCGCAGGTATGCAGCGCCTCGAGCGACGCTTTGCCGCAGACGCCGCAAGATGACGAGATGTAGAACAGTCGGCGAGCGTGGGTCAGATCGGGCTGCACCCCTGGACGCAGGTCAACCGTGAGGGTATTGAAGCGCGCCTCTTCGTCGATGTCGGGATCGGTGCAGAAGCGAATAGTTGCAATATCGCGCCGCTCGCGCACAATGCCTTCGCTGAACAGAAACCCGGCCGCCAACTCAAAGTCCTCACCCGGCGTGCGCAGAGTCGTCGTCAGCGGGATGATGTGCGCGCCATCGGCGGCGGGGAGCGCCAGGCGAATCTCCAGCGGCTCTTCGACAACCAGCGCATCCCGGTCGCGCGTCAACTGTCCGTCGCGCACCCGGATGACAGTGCGCCGTTGCACGTTGGGTTGGGTGAGCATGACGGTCTCCCTCACGCATTATCCAGCCGCTGCACGGTCACGATAGCTTTGTACGCGGGCACGCCGGAGCCGGGATCGCGGCGATGGGAAGCGATCAGAACGTTGCCTTCGGGCCAGTGGACCTGTATGTTGCGCGATTTCATCGGCGCGTACTTCACCCTCGCCCGCATTTCGCCCGCCTCCGACTTGATGAGCACCGGGTCGCCTTCGCGCACGCCGAGCGCGGCGGCATCATCCGGGTTGATGAGCACGTCGTCGCGCCGCGCGCCATTGAGCGGGTCGCGTTCGCCATGGATGAGCGAGTTGAACTGTTTGCCGCGACGTGTTCGGAGCAGAAAGGCGCCATCCGGCAGCGACGTGTCCGGCGGCGTCAGCGGCGTCATCATCGCGCGACCATCAGGTGTCGCAAAAACGCCGTCACGGCACAGAATGCGCCCGCCCCACTGCACGTGGTCGCCAGCGCGCCGCAATCGCTGAATGCCGTCGTACTCCGGCACGATGCGCGCGATTTCATCACGGATCTGCTGCCCGCTTTCAAAGTGGATGAGATGGGAGCGCTCCGGCGCCGCCCGTTCCGCCACCTGCATAAAGATCTCCCACTCGCTGCGCGCCTCCGCTGGCGGCGGCGCGATCTGCGGCGAGAAGATCACCTCGCGCTCAGTGCTGGTCTCGGTTCCGCCGTCGCGCTGCTCGTAGCGCGTGGCGGCTGGCAGCAGAATGACGGTATCCGCCGGATCGACGAGCATCTGCGACGTGAGGATAATGTCCTGATGCACCCGCAGCGTCGGGCGCGCCAGCGCTGCGCGAATGTACTCCGGGTCGGGCAGGGTGTCAAGGAAATTGCCGCCTGCGGCATAGAAGACGTCGATCTCGCCAGCGTGCGCTGCGTCAAGCATATCGCCGCAGGTCAGCCCCTTCCACGCCGGTACGTCAAACCCCCACTGTGCGCTCAGCCAGCGCGCCTGATCGTCGTTCACCGGACGTCCGCCGGGGAATGTCGTGGCAGTGCATCCCATTTCACCGCCGCCCTGGACGCCGCTGTGCCCGCGGATCGGCATCACCCCGCAGAACTCGCGCCCGATGAAACCGCGCGCCAGCGCCAGGTTCAGGATTGCCTTGACGTTCTCGACGCCGTATTCGTGCTGGGTGACCCCCATGCTCCAGACAAACACCGCGCTCTTCGCCTGCGCCAGAATCTCAGCAAATGCGCGCATCTCCTCGCGGCTTGCGCCGCTGGCGTGCTCCAGCATGTCCCATGACTGCGTTTCCAGGTGCGCTTTTACCTGTGGAAAACCGCTGGTGTGCTCTGCGATGAAGGCGCGGTCGATCCAGTCGTTTTCAATCAAATGCCTGAGCGTTCCGTTCAGGAACGCAATGTCGCCGCCAGTGTGGATCTGGAAGAAACGGTCGGCGAGCCGGGTGCCGAACAGCGCGCTCTCAAAGACGCTCGGCACCCAGTAGCGCTCCAGCCCTGGCTCACGGTACGGGTTCACCACAAAAATGCGCGTGCCCTGCTGCTTTGCATAGTAGAGGTATTTGGTCGTGACCGGCTGGTTGTTTGGCGTGTCGCTGCCGATGAAAACCAGCGCATCAGTTCCAATCCAGTCGCGGTAGCTGCACGTCGAAGCCGCCACGCCGAGCGTCTGCTTCATGGCGGTCGTGCTGGGAGCATGGCACAATCGCGCAGCGTTGTCCACATTGTTCGTACCGAGAAAACGCGCCGCCTTCTGCGCCACGTAGTACGTTTCATTCGTGATGCCGCGCGAGGTCAGGTAGAATGCCACCCGCTGCGGATCGGTCGCGCGGATGCGCGCAGCGATCAGGTCGAGCGCCTCATCCCACGTGATGCGCCGGAAGCCAGCATCGCCGCGTTGGCGGATCATCGGATAGGGGAGGCGACCGAGGGTGCGCAATTGCCGACCGTTCAACGTGCGCAGTCCGGCGACATCGTCAAGCTGGCGGACGTCGAGCGGCGGCATGGTGTTGAGGCGCAGCAGATGCAGTCGCACCGTGCAGAGGTGGATGCCATCCATCGTAAAATCGCGCAGACCAGTCGTGCCAAGGGCGCACCCGTCGCACACGCCGTCGCGCAGGATGCGCCAGGCGACGCTGAGATTATCGCGGTTATCCCAGATGGCGCGCACGATTTCCCAGTAATGGTTCGGCTTCACGTGGCCCAGTCCGTTGGGAACCAGGCTGACCCACGTGGCGGGGTTGAAGCCGAGCAGTTTCATAGCGCCTCCTTTGCAGTTGCGGAGAAATGGGGATGACTCCTTCGTATTGTACCAGCAGGAGGCGCTGATTGTCAGGCTATTCGGTTCAATCCCGCTCCAATATGCTATAATGCATCGCGCGCCGTCGGATAACGGATAGGAGGGCGCATGAACCTGATCGATATTCTATTCCTGCTCGGCGTGCTCGGCGGGCTTGCCCTCGGGTTTTTCCAGGGCATCATCAGGCTGGCGATAGCCATTGCTTCGTTCTATATCAGCATCGTCCTGGCAAGTCTCTACTTTCAGGCGCTTGGGCGGTTTTTCCGCGAACGCTTCGGCACCTCGTTCGATGTTGCACAGATTGTCGCGTTCGGCGTGATCCTGCTCGTCGCGTTCCTGTTAATCACGATCGCTGGTCTGTACACGTTCCGCTACGCCAGAATGCCCGCCAGCCTGGATTTCGTCGACAAAATTGTCGGTACGCTGCTCGGTCTGGCGCTGGGGGCGTTGTTTCTGGGCATGCTCGCCATTTTGCTTGAGCAACTGTTTGTGTTCCGTGATACGGCGGGAACGGTGACGTTTCCGATTGTGAAGGCGTTGCAGAGCGGAGTGCGGGGTTCGGTGCTTGTCCAGTTCTTCGCCAACAACATTCTGCCCCTGATCTATCAGTCGGTGAGGCCGATCCTGCCGCGTGAAACTGAAATTATCTTTCTCATTCGATGATCATCCAGGCAGCGTGGTCCTGCCTGCGTTGTCGAGGTCCTTTCCGTGGCTATCGCCCTCCAGACGCTTGAAACTCTCGAGTTTCCCAAAGTTCGCCAGCATCTCGCGCGTTACGCCGCATTCTCGGCGTCGCGCGAGATGGCGTTGAGTCTGACGGCGTCGGTCGATCCGGTTGAGGTGCGCCGACGCCTGCGCCTGACCGACGAGGCGCGTCGTTTGCTCGATGAGATGCCCGATCTCACGATTGGCGGCGCGCGCGACGTGCGTCCGGCAGTCGGTCTGGCGCGGCGCGGCGGGGTGTGTGATGCGCCGACGCTCCTTGAGATCGCTGCAACGCTCGCCAGCGCGCGTCGTCTGCGCGCAACGCTGCTGAAGCTCGATCCGGAAGCCTTTCCGCTCTTCCGCGAGATTGCCGCCAATCTGCCGCTCTTGCCAGACATTGAAGATGCGATTGCACGCACCATTGGCGATGATGGTCAGGTGCTCGACAGCGCCAGTCCCAAACTGGCGCGGCTGCGCGCCGAGGTGCGCACCGCGTTCAACCGTCTGCAGGAAAAACTCCACAACCTGATCATGTCTTACGGCGATGCGCTGCAGGAGCCAATCATCACGGTGCGCAACGGGCGCTACGTGATTCCGGTGAAGGCGACGCACCGCCGCGCCATCCGCGGTCTGGTGCACGATCAGTCGGCAAGCGGCGCCACGCTGTATATCGAGCCGTTGACCGTCGTCGATTTGAACAACGCCTGGCGCGAATTGCAACTCGCCGAGCAGGCGGAAGTCCAACGCATTCTGGCGGAACTTTCGGCGCAGATCGGCGACCACGCCGATGCGATTGTCGCTGGCGTCGAGGCGCTGGCAACCCTCGACCTGGCGTTCGCTATGGCGCGGTACGCCGCAGCGATGCGCTGCGTGATGCCGGAGATCGTCGATGCGCCGCTGCCGCCTGATGAACCGCTGCTCCTGCTGACTGCCGCGCGCCATCCCTTGATCGACCCGCAGAAGGTTGTGCCGATCGATATGCGCCTTGGCGGTCCGTTCCGCATTCTGCTGATCACGGGTCCAAACACCGGCGGCAAGACGGTCGCGCTCAAAACAACCGGTCTGCTGGCGCTGATGGCGCAGGCAGGAATGCACATTCCTGCGTCTCAACCGTCGCGCCTGCCGGTGTTCAGGCAGATTTTCGCCGATATTGGCGATGAGCAGAGCATCGAACAAAGCCTCTCAACCTTTTCGTCGCACATGACGAATATTATCCGCATTCTGCGCGCGCTGGAAGGTGCGGAACAGGGTGAAACCTCTCCATCAGACCCGACGCTGCACGAGGCGGATCGTCCGTCAAACGAACGTCCAATCGATGCTGATGTCCTGCTCAAGCCGGCGCACGCCGACCGCCTGCCAGCGCTGGTGTTGCTCGACGAACTTGGCGCTGGCACCGATCCGGTGGAAGGCTCGGCGTTGGCGCGCGCGATTATCGAGCGATTGCTGGAACTTGGCGTGCTCGGCGTTGCCACGACGCACTACGCTGAGCTGAAGGCGTTCGCCTACGCCACACCCGGCGTCGAAAACGCATCAGTCGAGTTTGATGTCGAAACCCTGGCGCCGACCTATAAACTGACCATCGGTTTGCCAGGGCGCTCAAATGCGCTGGCAATCGCAGCGCGGCTGGGTCTCTCCCCGGCGTTGATCGAGCGCGCCCGCGCCAGTATGGCGCGCCAGGATGCGCAGGTCGAGGACCTGCTGGCGGGCATTCATCGTGAACGCGACGCTGCCGCCGCCGAGTTGCAGCGCGCAGCGGAAGTGCGCGCCGATGCGGAGAAGTATCGCGAGCGGCTTGCCGCCGAGTTGCGCGAATTTGAGGCGCGGCGCGACGAAGCCTGGCAGGCGGCGCGCGAAGAGATAGAAGCCGAGTTGCGTCAGGCGCGCAGCGAGGTGCGGCGGTTGCGCGATGAGTTTCGCTCGGTGTCGGTATCGCGCCAGTGGCTTGAAGAAGCGGAGCGACGATTGCAGGAGGTGCGCGCCAGGCTCCCTGAAACCCCGCCGGGCAAGCCCGCTGAGCGCGCGGCGGCAGTCGTCGAGCGGAGTCCGCGTCCGTTGCGACCCGGCGATGTCGTGCGGGTGCGCTCGGTGGGGTTGACCGGCGAGGTTCTCTCGATTGATGAGGAAGAGCAGACTGCCGATGTGCAGGTTGGCGGATTCCGCATGCAGGTCGATCTTGATGAACTGACGCGCGAAAAGCGCGGCAATGGCCAGGAAGGGCAACCTGCCCGTCCGACGTATGAATCGCGCGGGACGTCACTCCCCGCGCCGCGCGATGTGTCGCTCGAACTCGATATGCGCGGCTGGCGGGCTGCCGATGTGCGCGACCGTCTCGATCGCTACCTGAACGACGCCTATCTCGCCGGGTTGCCGTGGGTGCGAATCATTCACGGCAAGGGGACCGGCGCATTGCGGCAGGCGGTGCGCGATCTGCTCAAAGATCATAAACTGGTCGCATCGTTCAGCAGCGCCAGTGCAACGGAAGGCGGCGAAGGCGTCACTATTGTGCGCCTGCAAGAGCGGTGACCCGGCTATGTCCCAGGAGATCCTGATTTCACTCCTTCTGATCGCGCTCCTGTTGCCGCTGCTTGGCGCCATTGCGCTGCGTCTGACGCGGCAGCGCCTCGATGAACGGGTGCGCCTGGCGCTGGCAGTCGTCATCTTCGGCGCAGCGTTTGGTGCGGTCCTGGTCCTGGCGCGCAGCGATGCATCGAGCCTGCGCATCGCCGGATTGACTGTGATACAGCCGATTGCCGCGCCTGTCGTTGAGACGCCTGCGCTGCCGACGGATGCGTCGCTGCCGGAGGAGATCGTCGCCACACCCGCACTGCAACCCCCACCGGCAATGATCCCGCTGGCGCCGACTGCTGAACCGACCGCCGAGCCGACGGCGACGCCGGAACCGACCGCCAAGCCGACGGCGACGCCGGAACCGACTGCCGAGCCGACGGTGACGCCGGAACCGACTGCCACCCCCGTCCCACAGGCGCGTCCGCAGCGCTACGTGGTGCAACCGGGAGACACGTTACGCGCCATTGCAGAACGTAACGGCGTCACGGTTGAGGCGCTGTTGCGCGCCAACAATCTGACGCCTGCCGCTGCCGATAACCTGCGGATTGGACAGGAGTTGATCATTCCATGACAGCAGCAACATCAGCCAGTGCACAAAGCGTGACGCTGAACTATACCCATACGCTCGACGAACAACTGCACGCCTGTCGGCTTTATCAGCGTTCGACGCGCAAGCACCTGTTCTACAAGTTTGTTGCTATTATCGCAATCTTTAGCGCCGTCTGGATCTCGTTCACGGCAGGAGTGCAGCCAGCGGCGCTGCTGCTGCTGGCGCTCGGGTTGTTCACCTGGTTCGATCCCGTGCCGCTGCTGCTGGTCTGGTCTACTTTCCGCAGCAGCCCGGCATTGCGCCAGTCGATAGAAACCGTCTTTGATCGCAAGGGCGTTCATTTTCGCTTCGGCACAGAACGGGTCAGTCGTCCCTGGGATCGCTATCAATCGTTTGTTGAAAGCGATCGCGTCTTTGTGTTGATCCACGGTCGCTGGGCATATTCCGTTGTGCCGAAGCGCGCCTTCGCCGATCAGAAAGCGATTGACGAATTTCGGGAACTTCTGCGCGCGAATATCCGTCAATCCAGGTAAAGGACGGCGGATCATATGGAACAGCGCAGCACAAGTCTTCCCCTCATCATTCTAACGCTGCTGACCGGAATCGCACTCGGCTGGTTCCTCAACGACCTGCTGCGTCGCCCGCCGACGCCGCTGGCGATCGAACCGACCGCAACGCCTCCTCTTCTGGCGCCAACCGCCGGCATTTCAGTTGCGCCGACTGCCGCCGCGCCAATTGCGCCGACCGCACTGCCATCAACCCTGCCTCCTGTCCCAATCGTGACGACCGCGCCGCCAACACCCAAGCCTCCGCCTGCCGTCACACCGCCTCCGCTGCGCATCGTCGGCTATGCAGGGCATCGGGTCGCTGCCGGTGAGACCCTCGATCAGATTGCAGAGCGCTACAACAGTACTGTTGATCTCATTCAGGCGTACAACCGGCTTGACGCGCCGCCGCGTGTTGGAAGGGAGTTGGTGGCGCCGTTGCTGGCGCCGACCGACGCAGGCGACGCATTGCTGGTACGGCGCGGCGGCACAGAGCGCCCCTGGATCGCCCTCACCCTCGACGCTGGCGCGGGCGCGGCGCCGACGCCGCGCATTCTGGCAGCGCTGCGCGAACGCGGCGTCACCATTACCTTCTTCCTTACCGGGCGCTGGATGCGCGCCAATCCCAATCTGGTGCGGCAGATGGTTGCGGATGGGCACGAACTTGCCAATCACACTGTGAACCATCCCGATCTGACGACGCTCGACGACGATGCCATTCGCCGCGAACTGAACGAGACCGAGGCGATTTTACAGGAGATTGCGCCAGGCGCGACGACGCGCCCCTTCTTCCGTCCGCCATACGGCGCGTACAATGAGCGCGTCCTGCGTGTGGCGTTGTCAGAAGGGTATCTGCCGGTCTACTGGACGCTCGACAGTCTGGATTCGGTCGGCGAACCGAAGACGCCTGAGTTTCTGATCGAACGGGTCACTCGCAAACTCAGCCCGGATGATCTGCGCGGTGCGATCATTCTGGCGCACTGCGGCAGCGAGTCCACCGCTGATGCGCTGCCGGAAATTCTGGATCGGTTTACTGCAATGGGCTTCGAGGTGCGGAAATTGTCGGAAGTAATGAAATGATGCAGCAAGCGTCCGCCGGGAAGCGTCCCTCTCGCACGCACACCCAAATTTGTAGGGGCGGACCGCCATTGCCTGGCGCTCGGTGATATGGCGGTTACACGCACCCAAATTCGTAGGGGCAGGCCCCTGTGCCTGCCCCCTCCGCAACGAATCATCCGCCGCGGGCGCCCGCAAAAAGGCGCGCTCCTACTTGCTGTAGGCGTAGTTGGTGTACCCCGCCTCGTTCACCTTATTCCACTCATAGATCGACTGGCGGAACACCTTCCACTCCTCGTAGATCGCCTTGAAGTCGGCATCCTTGGCGGCGAACTCATCGTACAGTTCAAACGCGGCTTTCTCGGCGGCTTCGAGAATTTCCCGGCTATAGGGTCGCAGTTGCGTGCCACTGTCCACCAGGCGCTTGAGGGCTTCGCGATTGCGGGCGTCGTACCGTGCCAGCATCGTAATGTTCGCCTCAGCCGCTGCTGTCTTGATCGCTTCCTGATACGCCTTTGGCAATTCATTCCACCTATCAAGGTTAATCTGCACCTCAAGCGAAGGACCCGGCTCCCACCAGCCCGGATAGTAGTAGAACTTCGCCGCTTTGTTCAGACCGAGTTTCTCGTCGTCATACGGCCCGACCCACTCCGCCGCATCGACGGCGCCCGTCTGCAGCGCCTGGAAAATCTCACCGCCTGGAATCACCTGCACTGTGGCGCCGAGTTTGGTCAACACCTGACCGCCGAGACCGGGAATGCGTATCTTGAGACCCTGGAGGTCGGCGACGGTATTGATCTCTTTGCGGAACCAGCCGCCCATCTGAACGCCGGTGTTGCCTGCCGGGAACTGAATAACGTTGAAGAGTTTGGCATATACCGCCTGCAATTTCTCCAACCCGCCGCCATCGTACAGCCATGCGTTCTGCTGCTGCGCATTGAGACCGAAGGGCACCGTCGTGCCAAACGCTGTAGCCGGACTCTTCCCAACGTAGTAGTACGAGGCGGTATGACCAATCGGAACAGCATTCTGCTGCACTACGTCAAGAACCTGGAGCGCAGGCGCCAGTTCGCCCGCAGCGCGCGGCGTAATCTTGAACTTTCCGTCGGTCAGTGCTGCCACACGGTCAGCGACTGTTTGAGCGCCGCCGAAAATTGTGTCGAGCGCAACGGGCCAGCTGGTCGCCATATCCCACTCAAGAGCGGGCATTTCGGTCGTCTGAGCTGGCGCCTGCGCCTGCGGCGCAGTAGCAACCGGAGCGGTCGTCGCCTGTTGTGCCGGGGCGGTCGTTGCCTGTTGTGCCGGAGCGGTCGTCGCCTGCTGGGTTGGCGTCTGCGCCGCCTGACCACATGCCGCCAGCGCGGCAGTCGTCAGGGCTGCACCACCTGCCGCAACGCTGCGAAGAAACACTCGTCGTCGCATGGTGTTTGATGCTCCTCTGCTTCAGAACCATCTGTTATAACCACAAAGGGGGATGTAAGAAGTATACTTGATAACGTTTAGATGCGCAAGGCGCAATGGGCGATAGGGCGCCGGCAAGAGTTGTCATGAAACGACGCTCCGGCTGCCAGCGATTAAAATCGCCCCTGATGGACCTGTGGCTAGCTGTCTGCCTGCGCGGACGGGAACGGCGGCGTCCACTCACGGTGAGCATGCCGAACCGCGCAGGTGGACGTCCGGCGGAACGCCTGCCCGGCGTGACTTCAGTCGCCAGTCAAGGCGCGGCAGGGATGCGCTTTCTTGCCGCCTGACAATTCATGCCTGGACCCTGGACGATAGGCGCGAGGCGCGAATAGTTGCAGGTGGAAGGCAGGAGGGTTGAAGTCAGGCGCTGAATGCTGGATGGTACGGGTGATGGGATCAAGGGCGCGAGTCTGTGATGGTTTTGAGCGCCTGGCGCACCTCTTCAGCAATTTGCTCGCGCGTTTTTGGGCAATCTTGCAACCTTGCCGCCCATAGGCGACCGGGATGCAACGTGTCCCACGCAGAGCGCTGCTGGTTATACCTGCCTTTGCCGGGATCATGATTTCCGAAGCCGGGTACAATACTGTTCCATATCGGTTGAAACTGTTCAACAAGCAGCGTCTCGCCCAATGGAATCCAGATGTCATCGACGACCAGAAATCTGCATCTGAAATCATCCAGTTTGAGATCAGATGCTTGCTTTATAGACTCGGCGTGTTCTCTCAGCCTGTTGAACAACACTGCGCCTGGCGGCGTGTCCAATCCAAATCTGCCCGCCCTCGCGCTCGCAGGAACGGCTTTTCCTACATAGATTGGGCTTGTTTCTGTGTCATCGTCTCCCCGTATACGGAGAGGTTTGTATAAATCATGCTCTCCAGCGTAGTAGAGAGCATATATTCCAGCGCCCTCGAATTTCTGTTCAGGTGGCAAGGGTTGAAGGCTTTGCGATAGGAGCGCTTGTGCTACGCTTATTCCAAGGTTCTTTTTGTCCAAAGGATTGAATGGTTTCATATATTTCTGTAATGGTCGATCTAGTCCTTTCGGAGAATAACAGCCGCTTCATAGAGTGAAATTTCATAAGACCCGCCATTGCGAATTGAAGAGTTGATGATACTATTGCCTACTCGCTTTTTTCGTAATATGTGGATTTCGTCGAGTTTCAGGTGACATAACTCGCCTATATGCCCGAACAATAGATCGGTGGGGACATTGACCCCCTGAATAATGGAATTACCTAGAACGATGATGGCAAGAGCACCTTTCCTGAGAGTGCGATAAAAATTCTGGCACAAAGTATAGCAGTCATTAAAGTATTCTATCGCGTAATTTGCCCAACCTTTTCCTCCATAAACATGCTTTTGAGGATTCTTTACTGCAATTTCGTCTATTATTTGCTTCAAATAGGGAAAATTGAATTGAAGTTTCGAGGGTTCAGCGCCGCGAACAGTCTGCCAGTATTTGCCGAAGTTTGACCTTTCTAGGCGCTTCAAATCAGATGGTTTTGAGACAAAGTTTAACCAGAACAAATGAGGGCGCGTATTGCGCACATAGTGATAGTTATTGAGGTACGGCGGCGATGTAATGACAATATCGATGGAATCCTCCTCCACCGTCTGGAGCATCAACCGCGCGTCGCCCTCAATAACTCGAGACGAAGGAAGAGGCGTCCATTGCATCATCTCGTCACGGTAGACGATCACATCGTGATACATCATATAAAGCCTGGCCGAAAGAAGGCTTACAACATCGGCATTGAGCACGTTCGTCTTACCAGCTGCGGCTCTCGATCCAAGACTCGGCTCATACGAGTAGTTGGACACCTGAACCAGAATTGATCCCAGAGCGAGCGACATGAGTTCCCTGATGTGAGGATCAGCAACCTCATTGATGAGATCGAGACAGTGCAAGACCTTCTGCTCAACAGCCGGGCTGAAAAATGGCGTGCGTGAACGAAAAGCAGCCGGTGGACGAGATTTGGGCGCAGGTGTGCATTGAAAAACATCATCTCCGCGCTCAAATGCTTTATCGATAGGATCTGTTCGTTCCCTGGCCTGGCGCTCGAATGATACGATCGCGGAAAGCAATTTTCCAGGATCACGAGTAAACGCCGAACATTTGACTCGCGCGGCAAGCGCAGCAAAAGGGTTAAGCTCAATGCCTGTCACGTTATACCCGCGCCGAAGACTTTCTACGAGCGTTGTGCCGACTCCGGCGAATGGGTCCAGCACGTGAATATCTCGTCGACCAGGATCAGGAAGATAATGCTGGAGGGCATCGCCGACGAAACCTGCCGAGAAACCAGCAATCCACGGAACCCAACGATGGATCGCGTCCTGTTTGTTTTGCTCAAATGCCGGGTCACGTAAGAGCGTGGCATCCGATTGTGCGCCTGGAACGTCAAAATTGAGCGAAAGCTGAGTCGCCATTACCTGTCTCTTGAACACACGCTGGCTATGAACAGATGTACGCACAGTATACCTTAAGGCAACGCCTTTTTCTTCATACGCTGACGCCGTTGAGTAGACAGATGGCGCTATGTTGATAAAATGCGTCAGCGAGACGATCGCTGACGCATAAGGCGCTTCCGGATGGTCCGAACCTCAGCCTTCCTTTACGGCGTTTTTCAACGTGCTGCTGGCGCTGAAGCCGGGGGTTCGGGTCGCCGGAATATGGATCTTTGTGCGGGTTTGCGGATTCACCCCCTCACGCGCCTGGCGCTGCCGCACCTCGAACGTTCCGAAGCCGGTCAGCGTGACTTTCTCACCGCGCTTCAACGCCTCGGTGATGACTTCCAGCGCCGCATCGACGATTTCCTTCGTCTCCTTCTGCGACCGGTTCGCTCGCTCAGCGACCGCCTTGATGAAGTCGGTTTTCTGCATACTGCTTCTATCCTTTCCGTCAAGTCGTCACGTGACTTTTCCTCTTCAATACGCAGTATACAGCGTTTGTCAAGTATGTTTCCTCATCAGGACGCCGTGAAATGCCATTGAACGTTTTCAACTCGTGTTTAAGGCTTTCTGATGCGATCTTTTTTGACGCCCGCGCAGGTACTCAGCCGCCGCCAGCACTCGCGGACGCGCCGCATACAGACGCGAAAGCCAGCGCTGACGTTCCTGCCGGTCGGAAATGCAGCCGGGATGCTCCAGGATGTGTTGGCGCTGGCGATGCCTGATGCACTCCCAGCGACGCAATAGCCGGCGCCAGTCTGCATCATCGAGGCGCGCCAGTTCGTGTGCGGCGTGCACACTGTTGCCAGCTTCGTACACGACCTGAACGATCCAGCGATCCGCCGGGTCGCTGTCTTCGGGAAGAACGTCGCGCCACTCAGGTCCGGCGTAGGATGGCGGAGGTTCTTCCTGAACGATGGGCCAGGGAAGCGGTTGCATCGAGAACGGTCCTGCAACCGCGCCGCGACAACGCAGAACAGCGTACTGGTGATCGTTTGGCGGTTGTCCGCTCAGGTCGGCGGCGGTGAGACCGCTCGCGGCATAAGCGCGCGCATACACGCTGGCATCAGGTTCCTGGGTTTGCAGCATGATCCGGTTGCCGGCGTTGATCAGCATCAGGTCGCGCAGGTCGCCCAACTGCGCCAGCGCCTGATGGGCATAGATTGCGGGAATGCCCAGCGACCGCAGGCGCGTAATGGCGGTTGCCATGTCGGTTGTGTCGCTGTTGCCGATGAGCACCTGCAATTCGTCGATGACCAGCGGATAGTCGTGGCGGGTCTGGTCGCCACCGCTCCGGCTGAATGCGGCGCGCACGAATGCCTGGGCGATCAGCATCCCGACAGCCCCCGCCAGTCCGCCCAGCACCACATCGGGCAATGGCACGAGGACGATCATGCGGTCGGCTATCATCCGCGCCAGATCGAGCGTCGGCTGCGCCTGCGCTACCAGGTAGCGCGTTATTTCAGGGGTCAACAGCGCGTCGAACCGGCGCAACAGCGCATCGCAACTGGATCGCTGCCCTTCCCCCAGGCGCGGGTATGTTTCGCGCCAGAAGCTGGCAACCTCGATATTGCGCGTTGATCGAAGCAGTTCCTCGCGGTACGCCTCGTCGAGCAACGCCTGTTTGACGTGCGCCAGCGTGGGGTGCGCTTCGCCTTCCAGCGCCAGCAACGCTGCCATCCGCGCGAACTGCTGCATACCAGGCGACCGTTCCCACGTTCCGGGGTCGATACGCGCAAAGGTGGCCAGAATCTGCCCTAACGCCAGGTCGGCGCCGCCCGGCTGCGCGGCATCCACCCCCGCCAGCGGGTTCAATCCGATGGGCCAGGCGGTATCGAGCGGATCGAGCAGGATCAGGCGCCCTTCATCCGCCAGCGGGATGAGCCGACGCACCGTATCCACCAGACTGCCGCCCCGGTCGTCGCCCTTGCCGTCGATGAGCATAAATCCGTGCGGTATAAGCTGATGACACAGATTCGCCAGCAGACGACTCTTTCCGGCGCCCATGCCGGCAGTCAGGTGCAAAATCTGGCGCAGATCGCGCAACGTCGGTCCAACCGGCGCGCTATGTCCATCGGTATGGGTTGCATACCCTACCACAATCCGTTCCGGGTCGCTGTCGCAGAATGCGTGCGGCGGCGCAGGGATTCGACGGCACGGATCGCTGCGCACCAGTCCGCTCGCTGGCGAAGAGGACGGGTTCCAGAGATAGCCGAGTTCTCCCGCAGTCAGAATATCTGGTCCGCGCCAGAGGCGAAATGGCAACAGGATCGCTAGCGGCGGCGCAATGAGCGGCGTGCGCAGGCGAGTGACGATATTCGCTGCGTTCTCTGCGGAGATCTGGTGCGCCAGGATGCGACTGCACGGGACGAGGCGCTGCAGCCGACTAGCGGTGCGCTGCTGAAAGGCGCCAAGCGCATCGCCGATGGCGTGCAGCGCAGCGATGGCGTCGTCGAGATGGTCGGCGACTGCGGTCGCCACAATGGTCGCCTCGAACGCCGCATCGCCCAGTTTCGCCTCGATTGCGGCAATATCCGGCGCCAGCGCATAGTCCTGGCGCTGTTCGAGCGCCAGTTTCAGCGCCGTCGCGCGCGCCCGCCACTGCCGACCCAGCGCCCGCCCCGCCTGAGGGCGCAGCGCCACCTCCAGCCCGGCATGCGCCACGCTCGCATACGGGCGTACCGCTGCCAGCAATACGCCAGCCAGTTCGGTCTCGACAGCGACCGTTGGCGCGTGGAGCGGGTAGGCTGGCGCGAGCGCCAGCCCGAAGCGCTGCCAGGCGATCCAGCGCCCCGGCGTCGCCGCAGCCAGCAGCGGATCATCGGCGACGCTGATCAGCGTACCGGGCGCGCTGCTGCGCACCGCGCCATCCAGCACGGTCATTACGCGCTGGCGCTCCGTGGGCGCACCCGTGATCAACGCCCCCAGTTCAGCGGGCAGGTCTGGCGCGCCGCTGACCAGCAGGGTGTACCGTGGTGCGGCATGCATCCACGAACGCGACGCCGTGCCTCCATGGATCAGCCGCATAAGGGCGCCGGGTTTTGCAACAGGTCCGGTGTGTTCTGAGGCGTGATGGGTCGGGCGAAGCCGCAAACAGAACGGAGAACGCATTGCGCGCTGCGCCATATGATGTGACAGGATCGCTGTTGCCAGGGCGAACAAGAGTTCACCCAGCAGAATACACAGCGCTGCCAGTGCGCCAATGACGATCGCCCGAAAGATCGATGGTTCAAACACGTAGTGCAGCAATGCCGGCAAAGCGACAGTCGGATCGTTCATCAGGCGAAGCGCGGAAAGCGACGCTGGCGGGAATGCTGCAAGCAGCGGCAGCGCCAGCGGACGGGCGAACGCCAGCGCAATGCAGGCAAACGCCAGCATGCGCACAATGTTCAGCGGCAGGTCGGGTCGCGGCGGACGGGTCGCTGGCGGCGGGCTGGTCGCTGTATTGCGGATTGGTCCCCGGCTCATAGCGCCTCCATGTGCGTCGACCGAACCTGTGCAATAATCCAGTCGATGTCTTCACTGCGAAACGGGCGCGGTTCGCGCCAGCGCAAGGCTTCGGAACGCGGCTCGACGAGCACGCCAGCCGTGTCGAGTCGTTCCATAATCAGGGCGGCATGGCGTCGCTCTTCCGGCGGAAGGAGGGCGGATATGCGTCCTCTGGTCACGCCTGGCGGCGTGGCTGCTACGATCGTCGGCGCTCTTGCCAGTTGCGCGACAATCGCCTCAAGACGTTCCATCGGCAGCGCTGACGACTCAGACGGCAACGGAGCGGTGGAAGGACTCAACAAACCCGTGTTGTCAGCAAAATCCGCAGGCATGGCAGGCGCTGATTGCAGGGCGCGCATCAGCGCGTTAATCAGAGGATCACAGCGATCAATCGTTGTCATTGCGATCACCCGGTTTGCGCCTCAGCGCCGCTTCGAGATCCGCACGCGCCACCCATGTTCGCCCGTCGATGGTTTGGGACGGGAATGCGCCCGCACGCACCCACGCCAGCATGGTCTCGTCGGTGACGCGATAGAGGTCGGCTGCTTCGCGCAGCGACAGCCACTCCTGCTGTCGCAGGGTGTGACGCACGAGATCGCTCAGCGATGTCCATCGTTGTCGTGGCGCCATGGCTTACCTCCATCAGCCATTCAACAAACGTATCCCGATCACAACGCCAGACGCCTTGCGGCACAACCTGCACGCCTGGCAACCGTCCGCTGCGGAGCAGATCGTGGAACCAGGCGCGCCCCATGCAGGCGATAGCGTCGTGTGACGTGAGCACGGCTGGCAGGGCGTCGCCGCCGCCGAGGGCTTCGAGCCGCGCGATTGCGCGTTGTGCTCGCTGCTGCGCCGTTTGCGGAAGAGGCGGCATTGTTGCTCCTTTCGCTTCAAGTCACTGATGATCGTTCCCGCAAGAATCATTTGCGGCCAATCGGTTGATGATGCACGAAGCGTCACCCCCGACGGGCCGCAGATCGGAAAACGCAGGTCTGCCAGAACAACTCTGTGTGTTTCCGGGATTGTGGCGTTTATCACAACGCGCTACGAGCGGTAGTATAGTACTAACCTGTTCTTAATGAAATGGGTCATCACGTCTGCTGTACCGGGGACAAACAGGCATGTCGTTGGTAGTACCAAAGTCATAGGGGAAAGCGAGTCTGTTGTGGAGTGTGAAAAGAATGCGGTAAACCTCGCTGCGGAGATCGCTCCCTTCCCCGCATTGGATGATCAAATGGGGCAAGAAGGGGGTTACGACGTATTGTGCAATCGATCCTCCAACTACCTTCCCAAGCCTGGAAAGTTCTCTCTGCTGACGTTATCAGTGACAGCCGTTCCTCCTGCTACTGGATGGAGGGTTATCCGCCACGTAGTGTACGTGATCGTATCACCGCTCACCCTGGTCTCAAACCTGAGCATATCCCTGAATTTGCGATAACTGGCATTAACTGTGAACTCCCTGCCATTCCATTCTGAGCCCGTGCTGAAGTAAATCTGGTACAGACCATCAGTGATGCCCCGAATGGTCAGAGAATCGCGCGATCGAATATAAGCGGACAGTTGAGGTGCGGCGTCCGTGGTCAGAATAACGATGCCATCTCGTTCTGTGCCATTCTCTACGGTCAGTTCGCCTCTGCCATCGCTTTGCTGTCCCGATTGAAGCATACCGGTCATAGGGCGAAATGTTCCCGGAGGTATAATGCTACACTGTTTCTGTAGCGTCACCTGCTCAGCGAGAATCCAACCGGTTAGAGGTTGTGTGCGATGGCGCACCTTAAGCCAGGTGCAGTTGTTGAATTGACCGATGACATCGATCTCCGAAGATGGACCCAACTGCCCAACCTTAGCATACTCTGGTCCAGGACCTTCGCGAAGGACGGCGGCATCTCCTGTAACTACCGCCTGGGGCGATGCCGGCTGTGCGGCTGATGTGCGAACTTCTTTCCCCAGCAATCCCAGCAGAACCCGATATTGCGGAGGATTTTCGGGATGCATCTCAAAACGTGCGCGTTCAAACCATTGAACCTGGTAC
>JAUQOW010000298.1 GCA_030550675.1 Chloroflexota bacterium | reverse complement strand
GCAGGCGTGCTGGGAATGGATCAAGTTTCTCTCCAGCGACACATCGCTGATGCATAGCGAAATGCCTGCCCGCCGCTCGGTCGCGCAGTCCGAGGCATTCCTCAAACAGATACCGCCGGATCGCGTCGGGAAGTTCGAGGCAATGCGAGCAACTCTGGAAATCCCTTCACAGAACGCCACCGACACGAGCACTATCTACAGCCCGTACTCCGACCCATACTGGTTCTTCAAAGCGTTGACCGCTGTTGTAGAGGAGGGCGCAGACCTCGAAAAAGAACTTGCCAGAGCGCAACGTCTGACGACCGCGTATATCGAGTGCCTCAACCAGCCTGATAGCAAGCCTGTAACGTGCGCCACACAGGTGGATCCGGAATATCGAGGGTTCAACGTCGAAAACTGAACCAGACCTGGAACTTTCCTATCAATGTGACCGTCCTGAGTCAGGAGCGCCCACCGCCGCAGCAATGTCTCATCACGGCATCATTGCGGATCGGCGACATTTGACTATACTACATTACGAAGACCAACCAGATGTTGGACAATCCTGTGATCGGCGCTGGCTTCGACAGGCTCAGCCAGCGCCAACCGCGCCACAGATGCAAGCGTGATTGTCCAGGTTCAGGTTGATCTTCCTATGAGTTGCGGGCTGGTGAACGCTATGAGTCCGGCATACACTGCACAATCCTGCACCGCTGTCGTTGCGAAGAGCGCAGACGACGCCTGACGAGGGCAGCGCCGCGGAAGCGCCCCCGACAGCCGCGACGATTGTTATCTCCTCTTGCTGGCGGCAGTCGCAGAAGATGCGCAGTCGTCAAGCAACACGAAAGGCAACATTATGCGACGCTTGTGGATGGTGTTGACCATCTGGGCAATCCTTCTGGCGTCATGCGGCGCACCGCGACCATCAGGCGATGCGACGGCGGTTCCTGGCGCGACGCCGACGAGGGGGAGCGAGGCGTTCACGATTTCATTTGCCGTGTGGGACTACGAACGCGACGCCTACCAGACGCTGGCGGATCGGTTTACGGCGGAGCACCCCAACATTAAAGTCGTCCTGGTGTCGCTCGATGACGCCATGATGAGCGAGCCGGGCAGCGAGGGACCGACCAATCCGCTCGATTTTGTGCGGCGGATCGTTTCCGTCGCGGATGCCGCTCCTGCATTTGCGCCTGTATCCGATGCGTTCGGCACGCCGCTGCTGCTCGACCTCAAGCCGTTGATGGATGCCGATGCTGCGTTTCAACGCGAAGATTTCCTTCCCGGCACGCTCGAGCGCTACACGGCGAAAGGCGGTGTCTGGGTGCTGCCACGCTACTATAGCGTGCCGTTGATTGTCTACAACCGCGCGTTGTTCCAGAACGCCAATCTGCCCGAACCGCGCCCCGGTTGGACGTGGGACGATCTCATGGCAGCCGCCGAGCGCCTGACTGAGCGCAGCGGTCTGACGACCCTCACCTACGGATTCATGGAGCCAAGCGGCGGTCTGATGCCGCTCCTGGGGCTGCTCGAAAAGCAGGGGATCAACCCGCTGACCGCAGTTACGGCAGAAACGGATCTCACGGCGCCAGAATATGTGGCAGCGGTTGAGCGCATCCAGGATTGGTACCGCAGCGGCGTGCTGGTTGAAGCGTATTCGCGCAGACCCGCCGCTGAAGACCCGGCACGCCTGGTGCGCGAAGGACGGGTTGCGATCTGGAGCGACATGTCGTACATCAGCAATGACGATGGATCGCCCTGGACGCCGGATTTTCCGATTGGTCGCGCCCCATTCCCGAAGAGTTCCGTCTTCAGCGCTTTCTTCAGCTCGACTGAAGGGTTCATCATCAGCGGCGGCACGGCGCACCCCGAAGCCGCCTGGCGCTGGATCGAGTGGCTGTCGCGCCAGCCAATCGCTGAGGATCAGCAGGGTTTCGGTTCTTTCTCACGTTTGCCTGCCCGGCAGTCGCTGGCGGATCAGATGGGATTCTGGAGTAAACTCGACCCGCAGACCGCTGAGGCGTACCGCTGGTCGATAGCAAACAGCGGGGCGCTGCCGAGCCTGGAATTCAATTACACGGTGATGAGCGCGTTGAGTCAGGCGGTTTCCGCAGTCATCAGCGACCCGAAGGCGAATGCGCGCCAGGCGCTGGCGGAGGCGCAACGCCAGATGCTGGAGTCGCTGGCGCAGCAACAACTGACGCCGACGCCCAAGCCCAACCTCAACCCGGTGGTTGTCGCCACCCCTGAACCGCAGGAAGCGCCAGCCGGCGCCACAACCGTGACGTTCGGCATCTTTGGATACGGTCCCGCCGAAGTGCGCCGCGCAACGCGCGCCTTCCGCGAACAGCGCCCCGATATCTTTGTGCAGTTGAAACAGTTTGAGTGGACGCCCGATATCCAGGATGTCACCGCCGCGATGCTGGCGCAGACCAACGACTGTTTCTTCTGGTTCGGTCCGCTCTCCAGCAAGGATTATGAGGCATTGCTCGACTTGCGCCCGCTGCTTGAGGCGGATCCCAACTTCCGGCGCGATGATATCTTCCCGGCGGCGCTGGCGCTGTACAGCCGCGAGGGTCGCATCTACGGACTGCCCTACGCCGTTAATATGCGCACCCTGATCTATAACCACGCCGCCTTCGAGGCGGCGGGGGTGCAACCGCCGCGCGCTGACTGGAAGCCGAACGATTTCCTGGCGGCGGCGCAGGCGCTGACCAGAGGCGAAGGGGGTGATCGACGATGGGGATACGTCCCGCTGGGCGGTCCGCAGTCCGATCTGCTGTTCTTCATCAATCAGTTTGGCGCGCGCCTGATGGTCGGCGAGGGCAAAGACCTGCGCCCGAACTACACCGATCCAAAGACGATCGCCGCCATCCGCTGGTACCTCGATCTGAGCATGGTGCACAAGGTGACGCCGCCGTTCAGGTTTGTCTATCAGCGCGACGATTTCGGCGGCGAGGATCGTTCCTATGAACTGATCCAGTCCGGTCGGGTCGGCATGTGGTTCGGGTATGCCGAGTCATTTCAGGAAGGGGTCGTTATTCAGCCGATTGAGCCAGGGGGCGGACCGGCGCCGACTGCCGCGCCGCTGACGCCGGTCGAGCGCGACATTCGAGCGGCGCCGCTGCCGGTCGGCGGTGCGGGCGTGCCGTCGAGCGAGTTGTTTATCCGCGGACTCTTCATTTCGGCGCGAGCGCAGCAACCACAGGCGTGCTGGGAATGGATCAAGTTTCTCTCCAGCGATACATCGCTCATGTATGGCGACATGCCTGCCCGCCGATCAGTGGCGCAGTCCGAGGCATTCCTCAAACAGATACCGCCGGAGCGCGCCGCGCAGTTTGAGGCGATCCGGGCGACGCTGGCGCTCCCGTCGCAGAATATCAGCGATGCAAACATCATCTATAGCCAGCATACCGACCCATACTGGTTCTTCAAGGCGCTTAGCGCAGTCGTGGAGAAGGGCGCAAATCTTGAAAAGGAACTGGCTGAAGCGCAACGATTTGCGACCGCCTTTGCCGAGTGCATGAACCGCGCGAATGCGCGACTTGCTGCGTGTGCAAAAGAGGCGGACCCGGACTACAAAGGGTATAACGTCGAAGAGGAAGAGACAGGTCCGCTGCCTGCCGGCTATGCACCCTGATGCCTTCGAGTCGTTTCGTAGAAAGACTGACGCAAGGGCGCAAAGACGCAAAGGTGCAGAGCATTGATTGTGATGCTTTACGCCTTTGCGTCTTCGTGTCGTCTTTTGCGAGCAATGCTGCTGGATTGGCATGCTATGCGATGGATAACTCGCTGGATGGTCGTCTGTTGCGCTGTTCTACTGGCTTCCTGCGGCGCAACGCAGGCGGCGCAGGAACCGCCGACGCCCACCCCCCTGCCGCCTGACCCGGCGCTCGAACGCCCGACGTACCGGGTTCAGCGCGGCGCTATCGAGCAGGTGTTCACAGTGACCGCTCGCGCGACGCCGGTCGATATGGCGCGGCTGGCGTTTCGGCGCGACGGGCGCGTGAATGTGGTAAATGTCAGTCGCGGCGATGTGGTCAAGAAAGGCGACGTGCTGGCGGAACTTCAGCAAGAGGAGGCGCTCGACGAGTTACGGCGCGCCGAGGACGATCTGGCGCAGGCGCGCCGCGACCTTGAGAGCGCGCGGCTGGCGAAGGAGAAACGGATCAAGGAGCGCGAACTCGACGTCGAACGCGCCAGGCGCGAACTCGAACGGCTGTTGCCCGGCGGCGAGGCTGACCTGTTCAAAGAGCTTCAGGATCGCCTGGAAGCGGCGCAACGCGAATTGCGCAACACCCGCGACGACGCCTCATGGGCGAAAACCTCGGCGGACGAGGCGCTGCGCGATAGCGCTGAAGCGCTTTCCGACACGCAAAAGGCGTACAGCGTCGCCTACTGGAATTGGGACTGGGTGCAGCGCTACGGCACTGATCCCGAAAATCCGTTCATCAAGAATGAAGCCGGGGTTCTGGTTCCCAACCGCCTGACGGACAAGCAGAAGGAAGAGTATCGCGTCAAACTGACGCAGGCGGAACGCGCCCTGCGCGATGCCGAGCGCAACCTGGAACAGGCGCAACGCGCCCGTGATCGCGCCTACGAAGATGAGATCGTCCGTGTGCGCGAGGCGGAAAAGAAAGTCGAGGAAGCGCAGCGCGCGCTTGACACGCTGCTCCAGGGCAAGAACAAAGCGATTGAAGACGCTCGACTGGCGCTGGAGCGAGCGCAGGTCGCGCTGGAGGAGGCGCGCAACGAGACGCTCAACAGTGCAATCCGCGCTGTGGAAAATGCCGAGCGCGCACTGGAGAAGGCGCGCCGCCGCGTTGATGACGGTCGGGTTATTGCGCCGCAGAACGGAACTGTGCTGGCGGTCGCCATTGAACCGGGAGTGACGGTGACCGCCTTTGAGCCGGTCATCGAAGTCGCCGATCCGTCGAACGTGGAGTTTGCTGCGACCCTCAGCCCGCAGCAGATGCGCCTGCTGTCCGAAGGACAGAGCGTTGAGATTCGCCTGCTCTCACGTCCTGACCTGGCGATCCCCGGCGTCATTCGCCGGATGCCGGCGCCCTACGGCTCTGGCGGCAGCGGCGCTGTGCAGGATCGCGATGTCACGACGCGCTTCCAGGTGGTCGATGCGCGCGGGCAGAAGTTCGAGGCCGGCGTGACCGTGGCGCGGGTCAGCATTGTGCTGGAACGCAAAGAAAATGTCCTCTGGCTGCCGCCGGAAGCCGTCCGCTCATTCGAGGGTCGTCGCTTCGTGATTGTACGCGAGGGAGAGCGCGAACGCCGCGTAACGGTGCGGGTCGGCATCGAAACTGATGAACGCGTTGAGATCCTTGAGGGATTGAACGAAGGCGATATCGTGGTTGGTCCGTAGCCATGCATCTGATACTGACTCTTC
>JAUQOW010000297.1 GCA_030550675.1 Chloroflexota bacterium | reverse complement strand
TGCTGGCGCAGCGGCGCGACCAAAGGTGGCTGCACTGATTCGCAGCTTCCTCTCCCGTATCGGTCGTGTCGCTACCACCCCCACGTCCCCGGACCGCCCTTGAACGGTCCTACGATGTCTGAGGTGATCCAGCCGCCGTAGAAGTCGCCTTCCTGTGCGACGACTCGTTCATCATCGACGTAACAGGCGTCCATCCGACCCGGATAGAACGCAATATACCCGGCAAGCGCCTCGTATCCCGGCGAAGGTCGGGCATAGAACCAGGCTGCGTTCTCAGCGCGTTTTTCGCCGACCTGCACTGTGTAGTAGCCAGCCATGCCTTTGAACTCGCAGAAGGAGCGTTTGCTGGTTGGCGTCAGGTACTCCATCCGAACATCGTCGGGCGGGATGTAGTATGTTGGCGGATGACTCGTTTCCAACACCCGCAGCGCGCGGCGAGTGTCGGCGATTGTGACGCCGCCGAACACCACCCGTATATGTCGCGAGGTCGGTTCGACCCGCGGCGGACGCGGATAATCCCAGACCGACTCCTGTCCTGGACCTGGAGGAATGCGGCGTGCCGGTCTCATGATGCGCTCCTTGTCGGAATGGCAGCGCCTGTCTCCTGTTCTTCGGCTGGTTGCAGCGTCATCCGGGTTGCTGCAACTTCCTCAACTCTTGATCGACTCCAGGGCATTGGATGATACTGAACATTGAGCCAGGGTTGCACAAAGTCGCTGTAGTGACGACTGCCCGGATGCCCCGACTGACCGGTTGGATGGATGCTCTGGCTGCGATCCCAGTCGGCAGTGTCGCAGATCTGCCGGTACGATGGAGCGATATAGAACGGCGGACCGGCAAATTCGCGCGGCAGGTAGCCCATATTCACCGTGTCGAGGTCGCCGCCGGTCGGGAAAGGTCCCCGGTTGAAGATGGTCGCCAGCGCAGGCAGCGATCCAAGCGGATGGCGAATGGTCAGCGTATGGATGCGACCGTAGCGCCAGGTTGTCACATCATCACCGAGTTCGGCGCGCAATTCGGCGAGCGTGGCGTTCCATGCGGCGGCGAGGATCTCATCAGCGGTGCGTTTGCCGAAGAAACGGTCGTCCCGTTCAATCAGGCGACGAAGCAACCGTGGAAACGCCCGATGCGCCATGTCGCGTCCGGGCAGCGTTGCGAACGCCCCCAACCCAATGGTTGCATCGAACGCTGGTGCGGCGTCAGCATAGATGGCGCTTAACAGGCGTTCGCGCAAACGTGAATAGATTGTGCCGCCAATGCTGTCGGCGCTCAATTCCCCATTCCATGTCGCCAGCGCATCGCGCGCCTGTTGCGCCAATGGCTCGTCGGCGGGGAGACGTCCGGCGAGCGCCGCCAGTTCCAGACCGGGCAGGCTGCGAACGTCGGCGTGGATGCGCGCAAACGACTCAGCGTCGTGGCGAGGCGTTTGTTCGATCAACTGCCGGATGCGTTCAGCGCGATAGCCGTTGAGCCATTCCGCCGGAAACGGATAGGGATAAGAGTCGCCGACGATCCGGTTATTGGCAGTGACGACGAACCCTTCCGGCGGATTCAGCACGTGCGGCAATTCTGCGTGGGGAATGACGCCCACCCATTCGTATTCGCCCGTCCATCCGGGTACGGGCACGCTGCCGTCGCCTTTCGCGCGCAGCGGAATGTCGCCGCCGAGCGCATAGCCGATATTCCCTTCGACGTCGGCATAAGTAAAGTTTTGCGGCGGAACCGTCCAGTCCGCCAGCGCCTCACGAAAGCTCTCCCAATTGCGAGCGCGATTCAGGCGGAAGACGGCGCGCATCAGGCGTGTCGGCGCTAGCGCCGTCCAGCGCATTGCTAGCGGTTGCTCGGCGCGCAGCGTCTCGCCGTTGGTTCCGCTCTGCGCGTGTGCAGGAACCAGCGCATTGATGATCGGACCGTGGCGGGTGATGCGCACCTCTTCGATCACCACTTCGCGCTGACCGCGCACGACAATCTCTTCTCGCACCAGTTCGGCGGTTTCCCACCGCCCCTGATACTCATAACGCAGCCCGGTCGGATCGGTTGGATCGAATTTCTCCAGGTAGAGGTCCTGAACATCATTGCCGCTGTTCGTCACTCCCCAGGCAATATGCTCGTTGTGCCCAATAACGACCCCAGGCGTTCCCGGAATGCTGGCGCCGGTCACGTGGAACTCGCCGCCGCTCAAATGATTCTCGTACCAGAGCGACGGCATGGTAATCGCCAGATGCGGATCGCTGGCGAGCAGTGGTCCGCCGCCAGCCGCGCGGTGCGCAGCAACTGCCCACGAATTGCTGCCCTGCCCTGCGCCATCCGGAAAAAGACGGGCGGCGGCGTCCGCCCGTTCCATGGCGGACTGTCCCATAGTCGGGGTATAGTGAGCGCCGGGTGGCACGATAATCGGATGGTCATCGGGGTAATGCGGCGTAAGGGCTGCGGCGCGCTCTGCGCCAACCGTCGCCGTCAGGCGCGCGCGGACCAGTTCTTCGCGCCAGTTGCGCGACAGTTGCAGCGCCATCATCCTGCCCCATACCAGTACATCAGCGATCGTCCAGGGGCGGGGGCGGAGGCGCAGAAGGGTAAACTCAATCGGCAGATTGCCGGCATGCTGTTCGATGAAGGCGTTGACGCCTCGAACATACGCTTCGACCAGGCGGCGTGTTTCATCATCGAGCGTGTCCGCTTCGCGTTCGGCGACGCGCCTGAAGCCCAGCACGCGCACGAATCGATCAGAGTCGAGCGCAACTGCGCCGAACACCTCAGCCAGTTGCCCTGATGCGGCGCGGCGTTGAAATTCCATCTGCCAGAGGCGATCCTGCGCATGAACATACCCCTGCGCCATAAAGAGATCCTCGCTGTTTGCCGCATAGATATGCGGCACGCCCCAGCGATCCCGAATCACCCTGACCGGCGCCTGCAACCCTGGAAGGGGCAGGGTGCCGGACGTGCGGGGGAGCGGTCGGCGCAGCGCCGCGATCGCCCCGACGCCAGCAAGCCCTGCCGCCGTTCCGATAATGATGCCAGCGGTTTTTCCCAATTGACCAAGCGAAATCATGCCAACACCCGTTTCTCATGTTCCAGAAGCGCTCACATCATCCTACTGCTGTTCCTTTGGCAACGATGTAGCAATGTCGTACACCAACACCTGCACGTCCAGTCCTTCTTCGGTGAGCAGTCTGAGCGTTATCTCCTGCGTTGCCGAGCGGATCGCCTCCTCATGGTCAGCTGGCGCATATGCGCGAATGGCAGCCTCTTCGGCGGAACGACGCTGAACCTTAATCACAGCGTCGGGACTGACGTTTTTGATCCGCTGCGACAGATCGGCAATGGCTTCATCCAGAGTCATGGCTCGCTCCTTCTGTCTCAGGATGCTTCTGCATTATACGCGATTCTGGCGATTCGCATCCGGGCTGTGAGTTCGCTGAGAATAAGCGCAGTGGCGCCCCACACTTTATACCCGGCAATTGCGAAGTATGGCACAAGGACTTCGTGCCCATGCAATGTCCATCGTTCGACGACCACAATAGCGGGATCGAGCAACTCCCGCAGCGTGACCGTAATGACCCGATCCACCTCGTGGTGATTGATCGTGAGGTGTGGCAATGAGTCCAGCAATCCCACGACCGGTGTAATGCGAAAATTGCTCGGCGGGATGTAGATCGGCGTCAGCATTCCGAGCACGGTGACCGTCTCAGGCTTGATCCCCAGCTCTTCGGCGCATTCGCGCAACGCCGTCGCCGCTGGTCCGTCATCGTCCGGGTCGGTCGCGCCTCCTGGCAGTGACACCTCCCCCCTGTGGCTGGCGACATGATTGCTGCGCACTGTCAGGAGCAGACGTAAATCGGCGCCATCGGGGTACAGCGCAACTAACACGGCGCCAATGCGCGGGACCACTCCTGGCGCTGGTTCGCGCGGGCGGAAGGAGCGACCCTGTAGATCACGGATCAGCAGCAACTGATCGTCCGACAGGGGCACGGCGGCGCTGAGCGCCCTTCGAAGAAGGTGTTCCCATTCCGCCCAGGGCGCGTCGTTGTGTGCGATGTCCACCGCCGGCACTGCTCCTCCTGCGTCTGCTGTACGATAGAACATAGCACGAACCATGTCAAGAGGCAAATGAAATGGCGACCTGAATGTCGCTACTATCTATGATGATACATGGTTATCGTAACCGACGGGGCACAGGCGTCGGGGTCGTCGGCGGCACCCGGCATGTCAATGAGCGAACGATTTGACCGACGCCGCGCACCCGCACGGTTACCTGATACTCGCCTGCCCGTTCCATTCCGATGGTCAGCGGGAGCGCAAAATCGCCGGATGCGCTGGCGCTTCCTCCGCCGACAATCCGTGCACCGAAGTGGATCAGCAGCGGCGCGTGCGGCGATGCAACGCCGGTAAGCATAATGGTTTGACCGGGTGCGCACTCCTGCATGCCCGGCTTCGTTGGCGTGGCTTCAGCGACCTGAGCGAGCTGCGGCGATGTTGGCGGAATGCGCGTCGGCGGAGGCGGCAGGGTCGGGGTCGGAGGAACGGGTAAGGTGGGCGTTGGAGTCTCCGGCGTTCTGGTCGCCGTGGCGGCAATCGTCGGGCTGGCAGGCGTTGGCGGCGCTGTGACGGCAGGCGGACGGGTCGCAGTTGGCGTCGCTGGCGCCGGATAGGCGGGAGGCGTCGTTGCGGCTGGGGCAGGGTATCCCTGCTGGGCGACGGTCGGCGGCGGCGCGCTGGTCAGAACCGGAAACGCCATCACTGCCCCCAGGATCGCTGCTATTATCAAAAATGGTGGCGTCGGAAGACGGTCGGATGAATTATTCATACTATCACTCAGTTCATAACAGTGATATAATGTTCGATCAAGGGTATATCTTACACCATTTCCCTGCGGAACGCCGGAAGCCGACAACTGCCTGCGGCGTCCTTAAGGAAATTGGTCTCAGACAGGAGGATATGGCTATGTCGTGGGCTGAGAACGTACTCAAGGACCTGAGTGCGCACGGACATCGAGTGACCGCCCCGCGTCGCGCCATCCTTGAACGGATCATGCAGTACACCCAACCGTTCAGCGCCGAGCAGTTGTTCCGCGATCTTGGCGGCGAGTCTGGTCCGATCGGGCGTGCAACCATCTATCGCACGGTCGATTTGCTGGTTGAGGATGGCTGGCTCTCGCGCGTTCACTGGAGCGCCTCGAAGGAAACGCACGTGGCGAGCGAACATGCCTACGTGCCTGTGGAACGCGGTCATCAGCACCATATGATCTGCCGCAAGTGCGGATCCGTCATTTCCTTCGAGGGATGCGACATCGAGACGCTGCTCGGAGGGCTGGCGCGCCGGCTGAACTTCAAGGTCGAGGGACACTGGCTCGAAGTCTACGGGTTGTGTCAGACCTGTCAAC
>JAUQOW010000296.1 GCA_030550675.1 Chloroflexota bacterium | reverse complement strand
TAAGCGACAAACAGGGTCACAAGCGCCAGCCCGACAAACAACATCGAAGCAAGCGTCGCACTTATCCAGGTCATCCGTCGTGGCGCTGGCGCATCGCGCAACGGCGGCGCCGCAGGAGGAGGAGCGACAGGCTGCGGTGTGACGCGCGCCGTGACTGGCGCAGCAGGTTCCGGTTTCAGCCTGGCTGTCGCCTGGAATTCCACCGTTTCCGTCGTCGGCGCCGGAAACTCAATGGTTGTGCGGGCAGCGCCCGATGGATCGACGACGGTCGCAGCGGCATCGAGTTCATCAACGCGCGCAATAATCGTTGTGATATTGTCGGTGCCGCCGCGCTCATTCGCCAGGTCGATCAACCGATCAACGGCTTCAGCGAGGGGCAGCGAGCGGGCGATTGCGCTGATTTCTTCATCGCTCACCAGACCGTGCAGCCCGTCGGAACAGAGCACAATCGTGTCGCCAACCTGCAACGGCACGTGAAACAGATCCACCTGGACATCCGACTGATACCCCAGGGCGCGGGTGATGACATTGCGATAGTAGCTGGATTTTGCCTGGTCGGCGGTGATGACGCCAGCCGCCACCTGCTCGCCGACGAGCGAGTGGTCGCGTGAAATCTGGCAGATCTCGTCGTTGCGGATCAGATAAGCGCGGCTATCGCCAACGTTGGCGACATGCAGCATGCCCCGATAGAACAGCGCTGCAACGCCGGTTGTACCCATTGCACCGCGTCCTTCGGCATGGATGCGCTCATTGGCGCGCTCGAACGACCGGCGCAACACATCAACGCGGTCGGGAGAACTGTCGCTATAGTAGGTGCTGAGAATAGTTTCGACGCCGAGGCGGCTGGCGACTTCGCCAGCGGCATGCCCCCCCATCCCGTCGCAGACGACCAGCAACTCGCCGTACTGATCGACCCCTGCGCCTTCGCCAACGCCAAAATCGTCCTCGTTGTGATCCCGTGTTCTGCCAACGTCCGTGCGAGCGCTGTGGCGCAGTTTCATAGGCTCCTCCGCCAGGAGGCGTCCTTTCGTGACGCAAAAGTATACCACGCTCATAGATCAGGTGCAACCTCCGGCGCGTTGCCGGGGTCCAGACGTGAATTCGGCAGACGACAGCGCATGCCGGGTGAAATGGCGCCCGGCTTCATCAACCCGTCGCACCGCGATGCCGCCTGCACGCCAGGACCCTGCGTTTCTGCGTTCTATGAGACGATAGAACAGCAGCAACATGCAACCTCTCCTACATTGTTGCGTTACATGAGACGAAAGAACAAGAGCGAAGAGCAATCTTCCGCTGACTCTGCTGTACGACGTATCATCAATCAGGAGGATTGGCCCATGCATCGCAGCGATCGTCTCAGTCGCTCACTTCTTTCGTTCGCACTCATTGCCATTGTCGCTCTCCTTCCCCTATTCCTGCCATCGCCCGTCGCCTCTGCAACCGAACCCGTCCTTGTAAGGTCATTCCAGAAAGCGTACGATGTCAATTGGCGCGACTCCGCAGTGATCAACGGCGTGTTCTTCTTCATCGCCGACGACGGGATCCACGGCGCTGAATTGTGGCGCAGCGACGGGACGCCGGACGGCACGCGCCTGGTGAAGGACATTCGCCCCGGCGCGGCTGGCGCCGATCTCTCCCGGTTTCACGTGGTCGGTGATACGCTCTTCTTCGTTGCCGACGACGGCGTCCACGGGCGCGAGTTATGGCGCAGCGACGGCACAACCGAAGGCACCTTCATGGTCGAAGACGTTCGCGTCGGAAGCGAGGGAAGTTTGTCATGGTTCTATGATAGGGATGTTCCAATGCTTGTATTGGGAGAGACGCTCTTCTTCGTCGCCGATGACGGCATCCATGGGCGTGAATTGTGGCGCAGCGACGCGACGACGCCTGGCGCGCGGCTGGTGCGCGACATCCGCCCCGGCGCGGAGAGCGCGTTCATAGCATCATATGGTATACAACTGGTCGCAATGAACGGTGCGCTCTACTTCTTCGCCTCCAGCGCTGGTCTCAGTTCTGAGGTGTGGCGCAGCGACGGGACGACCGCAGGCACGTTCCGTATCGGGTCTCCAGGCACACGCGGGAGACTGATCGTTCATGGAAACACCCTCTTTATTGCGACGCCATACGGTCTCTGGAAAAGCGACGGAACGCCGGCAGGCACGGTCGTCATACGCGATGATATCTGCGCCTCAGATTCTCCGGGGCACTTTGCCGTAATGGGCGATGCGCTCTTCTTTGTCGGAGGTCCGCGCCCTTCTTCTCCGCTGCCGTCCTGTGGCGACTACGAGTTGATGCAGAGCGATGGAACACCGGAAGGCACATTTATGGTTAAAAATATCGCAGCGAATCCGTGGTCCGGCGGCTCACTTGGCTACTACACCTTTTTGACCGTCGTCGACAATACGCTCTTCTTCAATGCCGACGACGGTGTGCATGGGCGTGAATTGTGGAAGAGCGACGGCACGACTGAAGGCACTGTGCTGGTTAAGGATATCTATCCAGGTGTCGTGTCTTCGCTCTATCCGGTTCCTTTCGCTGTCATGGACCGGACGCTCTTCTTTGTGACAGGTCACAGTTTGTGGAAGAGCGACGGCACAGCAGAGGGCACTGTTGAGGTTCGTGGAGCCGGCACTGGCTTGCCCTTTGGCGTGAAATCGTTAAACATGCCGCCGCTACATTCCACACTCTTCTTCAATGCTGAGGAAACATTCGGTTCTCCCAAAGAACTCTGGAGGACAGATGGTACGACGGAGGGAACCATCCACGTCCTGCCGGAACCGGCATTCGCTCACGCAGCGATCTGCGGGCAGGCGTTCATCACGTCGCGGACCGGTCTGTACGTCCTGCTGCTCGACGCCAACCGCTGCACGATCAGCGGACGAGTGACGGACAGCGCCGGACGCGGCGTGGCAGGCGCAACGGTGCAGACAGGCGACCGCAGCGCCACCACGGATGCCGACGGGTTCTACACGCTGAGCGGATTGCCGCCCGGAACCTACACCCTCACCGCGACGCTGAGCAGCTATCAGATCACGCCGGTCAGCCGCACCGTGACGGTCAGCAGCGACGTGAGCGGACAGGATTTCAGCGCCACGCCGCTCACCTACCGCATTAGCGGGCGGGTGACGGACAGCGCCGGGCGCGGCGTGGCGGGCGCAACAGTGCAGACAGGCGAGCGCAGCGCCACGACGGATGCTGACGGGTTCTACACGCTGAGCGATCTTCCGACGGGTGACTACACGCTCACCGTCAGCAAATCAGGTTGCACGATTGCGCCTGCCCAGCGCACAGTGACCGTGCCGCCCGATGGGGTCAATCAGGATTTCAACGCCGTCTGTCTGACTGAGCGCGTGGTTCTGCCATTGATCGTGCGGTGACGGGTAACGGGGTTAGAGCAAGGGGAAGGTTTGACGCGAAGACGCGGCGGCGTGATGCCTCGCAGTCAATGCGCCGCGTCGGTGCGTCTTCGCGTCCTTGCCTCACCCCCTGCCCCTCTCGTGCCCTCCTTTGTCCCTCACGAGGGTAGAGTTTTTGAGATACGACGAATATTTTTCGCGTCCCGACGCCTGTTTTCCCCTCTTCCCCCCTGCCCCCTTCTCCCACAAGGGGAGAAGGGGGAGTTTGCCCGTCCTGATGCCTGAAGCGGGCGATGCAACTCGAGGGTGCGCCTGAACTCTCTACCCTCGTGAGGGGGATGGGGACTCTCAAACGTAGAGTTTTTTGAAAGCCTCTACGTTGCATTGTCCGCTGAGAGAGAGGTCAACCAAAATCCGGACAATCGAGCCTGCACCTGTAAACTGGTTGGCGTTGGCTTCGACAGGCTCAGCCAACGCCAACTGCGAGCCTGTAAACTGGTTGGCGTCGGCTTCGACAGGCTCAGCCAACGCCAACTGCGAGCCTGTAAACTGGTTGGCGTCGGCTTCGACAGGCTCAGCCAACGCCAACTGCGAGATGGTCAACATGGGCGCGATTGTTCAATGTCTGGTTGATCGCTCTATGAGAGGGGTGATGCGACATGACGGGTCGCCGGAAAAATCCGTCCTTGCAAGCCTTAATCCTTCCCGTCGTTTTCAGACGTCTTCCGTTCGTAGAAGACAACTCCGACTCGCCGGATATGGTCGATAACATCCGGGTCGCTGATGTGGCTTAACACGGAAAGATCAATCATGTAGGGGAGCAAGAGATCATCGAGTTCATCCATAATTTTCGTGAGCGCCAGAAAGGTCAGGCGATCATCGCCGATGAGCGTCAGATCAATATCCGAATTGTATTTGTACGTTCCTCTGGCGCGCGAACCGTAGATAATCGCCTTCTCGACTTCAGGATGACGGGCAAGGACATCGCAGATGCTTTCGATGACTGACTCTTTCAATCCAAATCGCTGCGTCATGACTCATCGCCTTTCAACTTTGTCAGCGTTGCATGCAGCTTGATAAATTCGGGAAAGTATTGGCTCACGATCGCCGAAGCGACCTGTCGCGCTATCTCTTCATTATACGTATGGCTGGTCAATGCGCGACTTCTGATCATGCTCATCCAGACATCGCCGTTTTCAATCAGTCCTCGCCTAAATGCCAGGCGGAAGGCGTCGCGGCTGCCAAGGATGCCCGTTTCTCCCTGCGACTCGAAGTAGTCCTTGATGACATTCCAGGATAGCTCGAAAGTATATTCAAATGCCTGGATTAGACCCTGTTCTTCAAGTTCGTTCAACTCGCCTTTGGCGATGAATTTTTCAAGTTGACGCAACGCTCTGGTAAAATGGTTGAGTCGCTGAATCCAGCGAATATCCGGTTCTGTCATATGAGGCTTCTCCCACTGCCGGCGCCACGCTCGCGCGTCCTCTCAAGCACGCCGCGCACTACGGACTCAGGCACGTCATCGCGCACGGTCGCTGCGCCAATTCCCAGCGGCAACGCCCAGCGCACTTTACCCGCCCGCACCTTCTTGTCGCGCAGCGTGCGTTCGATCAGATCATCGACGGCGATGCCAGGTGGAAGATCAGTCGGCAGCCCATACGCGCGCAGAAGTCGCTCCTGGCGCTCGACGAACCCTGGGTCGACCATCCCCAGACGCTCGGCGATCTGCGCTTCCAGATGCATGCCGATGGCGACCGCTTCGCCGTGCAGCAGGTCGCCATAGCCGCATGCGGCTTCGATGGCATGCCCCAGGGTATGCCCGTAGTTGAGGAGCATGCGTTCGCCGGTTTCGCGTTCGTCAACGTTCACAATCTCGATCTTGACCCTGGCAGCGCGCCGGATGATCGCCGCCGGCGCCTCGCCACGGAGCGACGCCGGATCGCCAATCGCTTCGAGGTCGGCAAACAGGTCGGCATCGCGGATGACGGCGTGCTTGATCACCTCCGCCCAACCGGCGCGCAGCT
>JAUQOW010000295.1 GCA_030550675.1 Chloroflexota bacterium | reverse complement strand
GTGACGGTCGCCTGGGAAGGGTTGACGACCGTGATTAGACCATCGGCGCCATCAAGCGCCAGATAGCCATAGGGTTGCGCTGCGCCCGGCAACCCGCCAAAGCTTTGCACCGGCGCGCGGCGCATCAGATCGAAGAACGCGGATTGAACCGAGGCGAACCAGCGCGCATCGTCATCGCTCAGAAGGTCGAGGTTGCCATAATACGTATTCACCCATCCGCCGCGCGCCAGGCTGAGCAGCAGCATGCCGCGCCAGGCAGTCGCGCCGCGGTAGTAGCAGGTGCCGGTTGTGCCGATCATAAAGGCGCTGTTGTCAATGCGCGGCGGCGGGACGCTATTGAACTGATAAGCGCGCACCATATGGTCGGAATAGATATCTTTGGCGCGCCAGAAGTTCATCGCTGGCGTATCGGCGGGGCGGGGATCGCCGCAGTAGAGCGAATCAAACGCTTCCAGCCAGCGCGTATCGATGGCGCCATACAGCGGGAGATCGGTGGCATGCTGGATAGAGCGTTCCTCAAAGCCGTTGTACGCCAGAAACAGCACATCAGGGTGCGCCTGGCGGAACGCCTTGACCGCGCCGCGCCACACTGCCTGATTAGCGCGGCGAATGTCGGCAGGGAGCATGGTACGTTTCAGATGAGGCGGCGCCGCATCGAAATGGGCGAAATCGATCTTGAACAGGCGCACGCCAGCGGCGCGCCACCGTTCCAGCGTTGCGATGAAGTGCGGCAGAAATCCGCCGTAGAAGCAGCAGAGCGCGTTGAGGTCCGGGTCGAACGAGTCCGCCCATTCCGGGATGGGCTGCATCGGATAGAGCGTCTGCCGGACGAGCGAATTGGCGGTGAGCCAGAGTCCCGGTTTGACGCCGATGGCGGCGCATCCCTCGATCCAGCGTTGCGGACCTTCGGCTGACCAGTGAGGTGAACGCCAGGTGCGAAACCCGGTGTCGGGCGCGAACCAGAAAGCGTCCATCACATAATAATCGATCTGCACGCCGAGGCGCTTAAGCCGCGCCACTTCGTCCAGTTGGCGCATGGCGAGAGTCTCGGTCAGTTCCACTACATCGGAGAGTTCGTCATAAGCAGCCCAATTAATGTAGACGCCAATCGGATGGGTGAGCATAGCGGGCGCCTTTCTCGTTGGAGCGTTGATCCGCGCTCAGGATACCGCGCGCCGTGAGGAGCGTCAAGCGCCGTGGAAGTCGGGGATTGACAATTTGTCTATTTTCTGTTAGGATCGGTAACGATACCGGTAAGGATGCCGGTATCGTTACCGAAGGCGTTGTATCCCCGCACCACGCTCATGCACGATTCGCACACAGGCGTCACCATCCGGGATGTAGCCCGCGCCGCTGGCGTGTCGGTCTCAACCGTCTCGCGCGTTCTGAATGGCAAGGACGACGTGGCGCCGGAGACCGCCGCCGCCGTGCGCCGCGTCATTGACGAACTGGGCTACGCTTCGAGCCTGGCGGCGCGCAGCCTGCGCAGCCGGGCGACGCGCGTCGTCGGCGTGATTGTGCAGGATATGTGGCATCCCTTCATCTCGATGGTCATCAAGGGGATCAACGAGGTCACAGCGGCGCACGACTACGATCTGCTGGCATATGCCAGCGCGCGGCGCAGCGCTGAGACGCTGGCGCAGTGGGAGCAGCGGCAGGTGGCGCAACTCAACGGCGCCGTCACCGACGGCATCATCGTGGTGACGCCGCGAGCCGCCACGTATCGCACCGCCTTCCCGGTCGTCGCGGTGGACCCGAACCAGGCGGACACCGAATTTCCCGCCGTCATCTCCACCAACCGGCAGGGGGTGCTGGAAGCGATGCGCTACCTGCTGGCGCTGGGGCACCGTCGGATCGGGTTCATCACCGGGCGCATGGACCTGCAAAGCGCCGTGCGTCGTTTTGACGGCTATCGCAATGCCCTGGAAGAAGCAGGCATCCCATTCGATCCGACACTGACAGTCGAAGGAGACTACACGCGCGAAAAGGGGTTCGCTGGCGCGCTGCGCCTGCTGTCGCAACCGAACCCGCCGACGGCGATTATGGCATCGAGCGATGATACGGCGCTTGGCGTCTACGATGCAGCAGCAGAACTCGGATTGCGCATTCCGGACGATCTCTCGGTGATCGGTTTCGACAACACCCTTGCTGGCGCGCTCCTCAATCCCCCGCTCACCACCGTCGATCAGTTCGTCGAAAGGATGGGCGCACTGGCGGCGGAAATCCTGCTCAACCTTATCCAGGGTCGTCCCTGCGAAACGCGAGTCCACAAGGTGCCGACGCGACTGGTAGTACGTCAGTCGTGCCGTGCGCTCTCATCTGGCGGTTAGAGGTATTCGATTTGCAACACAAAGGAGTGCGACGTGAGACGGACACGAATGCTTCTGATAGGGCTGCTGCTCGCGGTGAGCCTGATCATCGCCGCCTGCGGGGGAGGACCTGCCGCACCAGCAGCAACGCCAGCCGGTTCAGCGGCGACGCCTGCCGCTCCCGCGCCAGCTGGCGGAACGGATGCAACGCTTTCGGAGTTTGGCGACCTGCCGCGCCACGAGACGCTGATTGTCGATATCCTGACCGGTCGGGTCGGTTCGCCCGACGACTTCAACAATTGGGTCGGGTGGAAATGGCGTGATCGCGGCATGCAGAACCTCGCCAACGAACCACTCTGGTCGGTGGATTTCGCTACCGGCAAAATCATTCCGGGTCTGGCGGATGGCGATCCGGTCTACAACGCAGATTTTACTGCGCTGACGATCCCGCTGCGCAAAGGGGTCGCATGGCACGATGGCACGCCGTTCACAGCGGCGGACGTGGTGTTCACCGTCGAGACGCTGATGAAGCACGAGGGTTTCGGCGACAACAGTTTCTTTGTGGAGAATGTCAAATCGGTGTCCGCCGTCGATGATTACACCGTCGCCTTCGAGTTGAAAGCGCCGAACTCGCGCTTCCACACCCGCTTCCTGGATCGCTGGGGATGCACCTGGATCATGCCCAAGCACATCTGGGAGAAGGTGGAAGACCCGGTGACCTTCAAGTTCAACCCCTTCATCGGCACCGGTCCCTACAAGCTGCACAGTTTCGATCCCTCCGGCTTCTGGACGATCTGGGAGAAGCGAGCCGACTGGGATAAGAGCCCGACCGGCATCATGTACGGCGAACCCAAGCCGAAATACATCATCTTCCGCCACTTCGCCAATGAGGGCGCCAAGATTCTGGCGCAGTTGACGCATCAGGTCGATGTCATCAATGTGTCGTCCGATGGTCTCAAAGCGGTGCTGACGCAGTGCGACTCCTGCCGCGCGTATCAGTTGAACTGGCCCTATGTAGTCAACAACGACCCGGCGCAGACCGGCATTACATTCAACACCGCCAGAGCGCCGTATGACAATCGTGACGTGCGCTGGGCGTTGCTGTTGGCGATTGACATCGCCGAGTACATGGGCATCGCCGTCGATGGCACGGGCGCGCTGAGTCCGGTGCATATCCCATCGCTGTCCAACTATCCCAAAGATTTCATTCAGCCGATGCTGCCCTGGCTGCAAGAGTTCACTCTTGATCTCGGCAACGGCGAAACGTTCAAGCCCTTTGACCCGAACGCTTCGCAGCGCATTGCAGAATATGCCCGCTCGCGCGGCTACGCCGTGCCCGACGATCCCGCCGAGCAGGCGAAGTTGTTCGGCTACGGCTGGTACAAATACGCGCCCGATGTCGCCGAGAAGTTGCTGCTCAAGAACGGCTTTAGCAAAACATCGGACGGCAAATGGCTGTTGCCCGACGGCACGCCCTGGAAGATCCGCTGTCTGACCGGTACGCAACTGGCGACCGGCATGGGCGAGCGCAACTGTGTCGCCGCCGTGCAGCAGTGGAAGAAGTTCGGCATCGACGCTGAGGTGTATTCTTCGGAGGCGGCAGCCAGCCTGAACGCCACCGGCGACTTCGATGTCTCCAGTAACTGGCCCGCGCAGGAACCGTGGGGTGCAGGACCAGACCTCTACCGCGTGCTCGACTACTACAACTCGGCGTATGTGAAGCCGGTGGGTGAAAATACCAGCGGTCACCCGTCGCGCTGGTCGCACCCCGACATGGACGCAGTGATCGAGAAACTGCGCAAGACTGATCCCACCAACTACCAGGCGGTGGTTGATGTCGGCATCGAAGGATTGAAGATCGCCGTGCGCGAAATGCCGGGCATCCCGACCTTCGGCTACGTCGGGTTTATTTCGTGGGATCAGACCTACTGGACAAACTGGCCCGGCGCTGAAAACCCGTACACGCAGCCATACACGCACTGGGGTCCGTTCAAGTATATGACGCCGTTCCTGCAGCCGACGGGAGCGCGCTGATTGAAAGGCTGACGGTTGCACGTTCAACGTTCAACGTTGAACGTGCAACATCAGGGTGAGGGCCGCGTCGCCCTGGGAGAGGGAAGGGTGTGAGGGCCGCGTCGCCTGGGAGGAGGGCGGGACGCAGATATTGAGATCCCAGAGGGAAGGGCGTGCCATGTTTCTGAAGCAATACCTGATTCCGCGGTTGATCCAGTACGTGCTGGTCATTCTGCTAGGCATCACGGCGGTCTTTTTCATCCCGCGGCTGCTGCCGAATGATCCGGTGCTGCGCACTATCGCCGAGATGCGGGCGCGCGGCGCGTACCTGGAACCAGGGGCGATGGACAAGATCATCTCCGACTTGCAGCAGATGTATGGACTGGAAGGATCGTTGTTCGACCAGTATCTGGCGTTCTGGGGCAGGCTCTTCCGCGGCGATCTTGGGGTCTCATTCTTTCAATTCCCGACGCCGGTGCTCGACCTGATCATGACGGCGTTGCCATGGACGGCGGGGTTGCTGCTCACTACCACGCTGCTCTCCTGGGCGATTGGCAATCTGATCGGCGGGTTTGCCGGGTACTATGCCAACCGGAGCTGGTCGCGCGTCCTCGATGCGATCGCGATGGTGGTTCGTCCCCTGCCCTACTACATCTTCGCCTTCGCGCTGTTGCTGATCTTCGCCTATCTCCTGCGCTGGTTTCCGGTTTCGGGCGGCGCCAGGATCGGGATGCGCCCTTCCTGGACGTGGCCCTTCATTCAGAGCGTGCTCTGGCATTCGGTGCTGCCAGCCCTGTCGATCTTCGTATTGAGCGCCGCCGTCTGGTTTCAAACCATGAAGCTGGTGGTTCAGAACGTCAATGCCGAAAGTTTCGTCGTCTACGCCAAATTGAGCGGCGTTCGGGAGAGCCGAATCGTCTCGCGCTATGTCATCCGCAATGCGTTGCTGCCGCAGATTACCGGGTTGGGGCTGTCGCTCGGTCTGATCTTCAGCGGGGCGTTGATCACCGAGATCGTGTATTCTTATCCAGGATTGGGCACGCTGCTCTACAATGCGATTATCAACGGCGATTACAA
>JAUQOW010000294.1 GCA_030550675.1 Chloroflexota bacterium | reverse complement strand
GTGCAAACGCTTTATGCAGAACTTGTGTCCGGCTCTGCTGAAGTTCTGACCGTGAACAGGAGCGCCCTTGAACTCGCAGAGGCTTATCAACAACGTGGCATCCTGACGCCAAAATTCTACAATGATGGCGTGCATATTGCACTTGCGACGGTGGCTGATGTTGATTTACTGGTCAGTTGGAACTTCAAGCACGTCGTTCATTATGATAAGATACGGAAATTCAATGCAGTGAATCTGGAGTGGGGTTACAAACCTCTGCAGATCTTTTCCCCCAGAGAGGTGGTGAGTTATGACGAAGAATGACTTTGATGCAATTCAGATCACACGACGTATTCGCGAAGATCTGTATGAACAAATCAAGAATAAAACGCTGGCGGAGCGAATTGCGTTCTATCATGAGAAAGCGCAAGCCTTTCATCGTCAACTGGGCATATCTATACCGATCAGCGTAACGTCAGGGCAAGAGGCGGTTCGAACGAATGAACCAGAAGCCGGATCCCAGGAGCCGCTCCCATGACCGACCGGATTCTCCTCCAGGTGCTGCCGGTGGTAGAGTGACGAACGCGAGGTATTTGATGGGACACGGATTTGCGCGGATCGAGACGGATTCGCACGGATGGGATGGAGAAATATCCGCGCCTCCGCGCCTTTGTGTGCTCCAAAGCGACGGGCGCGAGGTATATATAGGACACGGATGCGCGCGGATTGAGACGGATGTGTACGGATTTCGGATGTGATGTAAAAAACCTTCAACCTTCAACCTTCACACCTTCAACCTTCAACCTTCTTCGCCTCACGATTTCATACAGGATCACCCCCGCCGCCACGCCGACATTCAACGAATCCTGCCCGGGCGCCATGGGGATGCACACGAGCGACGAGCAGGCAGCCATCGTCGCGTCGGTCAGGCCCTCGGTTTCGTTGCCGACGATGACCGCCAGCGGGAGGGGCAGGTCGGCGTCGTACAGGGTGCGCTCGACGTTGCCGGTCGCGCCGGCGACGTGGATGCCCTGGGCGCGCAGTCGCCCGATCCAGGCGGGGAGATCGGCGCAGGCGTAGATCGGGATGCGCCCCACGGCGCCGCGCGCGGCGCGCACGCATTCGCGGTGGAGCGGATCGGCGCCGCCGCCTGCCACGACGACCGCCTCAACCCCGGCGGCGTCGGCGGTGCGCAGCGTCATGCCCAGGTTTTCGGGGTTGTTGATCTGCTCCGTCACCAGGATGACGGCGCGCCTGCCGGGGCGGTAGTCGGCGACGTCGCGCGCCCGCCCCCAGATCGCGGTGATGACGGCGGGAATCGGGCGGGTGGGGGTGATCAATCCCATCAGACCCTCGGAAATGCGGTAGGCGGGCACGCCCATGTCCGCCGCGCGCTTGAGCAGCGCCGCGCCTTCCGGGTCGCGCAGCAATTCACCGGTGTAGAACAGGTCCTCGACCGGCAGATCATCGAGGGCGCGGGAGGCGAGGAGGGGTCCTTCGGCGAGAAACTGGCCGCGCGCGCGCCGCCCTGCCGCGTTGCCCAGGTCGCGGAGCCGGGCGACAATCGGGTCTCTGGCGCTGCTGAGGGTCTGCCCGCCAGCCGGGCGCGGCAGGGCGGCGCGCGCCAGGGGAGGACCACGAAACAGCGCGTCGTCGTCGATGGCGGGGAGCGCCCCGCTGCCGCGACGAACGCCGACGAACAGGTGAATGCCGGTGCACCTCAACGGCGGGCGCGGCGCGACTTCGCGCCCGTCGAACAGCTCAGCGAGCGTCGGCAGCGTCCACGCGCCAGCCGCCAGAAACAGCAGCACCTCGCCGCGCGGCGCAGCCAGGAGAAGATCGCGCAGCGCGCGTTCGTGGGCAGCGACGACCAGCGCGCGCGTTGTGACGCCAAAGCGCGTCTCCGGTCGGCACGCCAGCACGCCGTCGATGGTTCCCCATCCCGACGCAAGCACGCGCACTGCTGCATGATCTGCGCCGAAAAAATCGGCGATCAGCGCGTCGTGTTCAGCGTAATATCCCTGGCGCAGCAGGTCGATTAGCGACGATCGGGCGACATCCAGGTTTTCGACAACAACAGCCACACGTTCTGTCCCTTCTACATCCTCTCATAGTACGATCAACAGACATCAGACAATCTCGTCATCGGCGTTGGCTTCGACAGGCTCAGTCAACGCCGGTTGAGCCTGTCGAGACCAACGCCAGCCGCTCCACGGGTGCAGGCACGATTGTCCAGGTTTTGGTTGATCGCTCGATCAGGAGCGGATAGTTCCATCGCTTCTCTTGTGTTGAATAGCCCGTTTGAGTCGTCAAGACGTCCCAACTTCCCTTCCTCTGTCTCGCTGCGGGCTAATAAAGATTGAGCAAATAGTCCGGCATTCCTGGACGCTGCAGGCTGAGATCGGGAAAGCCCCGAAGGGGCTTCAATGCACTGAGCGAGGGCTTTAGCCCGCAGCTCATAGGACGCGCAACCTGGCAGCGAGGGTCTGCCGGTTTCATGAGCCTATCGCGCCAGGAGTCCGCCTGACACATTATGCCTGCACCCCTGTGCCGAACCTCTCAAGGATGGGGTTTTCAGGGTGCGCGGGGTTTTTTCGCATTCTGACGCCCGTTTTCGCCCTCACCCCCAGTCCCTCTCCCGCAGCGCGGGAGAGGGGAGCATTTTGGCGTCCTGATGCCTGAAGCGGGCGATTCAGCACAATGGCTCGCTGAAAAACTCTACACTTATGAGATTGCCGCCCCCACCCATAAACGGTTACGCCTTTCTGCACAGGAACGGACTTTTTTCAGCGCATGCCCTGCTGAGTATAGCACAATCAGTTGAAGATGACTGGCATCCAAAGGTTGACGCAAAGACGCAGAGGCGCAAAGCTTTGCAATTAAAGGGGATAACCTTTGCGTCTTTGCGCCTCTGCGTCAACTGTTCTCATCACTCGTCACTGAGCGGACGCGCTTCACCGGCTGCCAATGGCGCGCATCGGGCGCGTGACGGCGCGCGCGGCGCGGGCAAGCCCCCGGCGGGCGCGCAGGCTCGCAACGGCGGCGTAGTGCCCGGCAGCCCACGAGCGTCCGCCTGCCCGCACCTCGCCGCGCGTGATCGCCTGACGGAGATCGTCGGCGGTTGTGCCGGGGAAGAGGGTGTAGCCAAGCCCCACGGTCGAGAAGTGGTGCGCATCGCTTCCGCCGCAGGCGGGCAGACCAAGCATCTCGGCGACGGACGCAGCGCGCGCATTCATGCCGGGCAACGGCAAGCTGGCGTTGAACACCTCGACGCCATCAACGGGCCATGCCGGGCTGTCGCCGCCGCAATAACGGAGGAGATTTGCGCCGAAAGAGGAAACCAGCCAGTCGAAGGGGTGCGCCACGATGCAGAGTGCGCCCTGCTCGTGAGCGGCGGCAATCGTCTCCGGCGCGGGTCGCCCCGGCGGGAGTGCGCATTCGAGAAACAACACCAGCAGGTGACCATCGGCAGTGGACACTTCCTCGCCGACGACGACCTCAAGATCAAATCCGCGCGCCATGCGCCGCGCCTCAAGGGCGCCGTCGATTGTGTCGTGATCGGTGATGGCGATCACGCGCAACCCGATATGTTCGGCATATTCGAGCACCTGCGCAACTGAACTGTGTCCGTCGCTGTATCGGGTATGAACGTGAATATCCGCCCTGCTCCAGATTGTCATGACCAGGCTCTCTTGAGCGCCAGCAGGCGCGGGCGCCAGCGCAATGCACGTCGATAATATCCCATCAGTTCGTCGAACACCCGGGACCAGGAACGCTGTTCTGCAACGGCGCGCCCCGCCTGTCCATAGGCGCTGCTCAGACCAGGGTTTGCAATCAGTCTGCTGACTGCGGTGCGCAAGCCGTACACCGATCCTGGCGCGAAGAAGACGCCGGTTTCCTCATCGCGCACCAGATCGATGACGCCGCCAGCGCGTGCAGCGACAACTGGAAGACCCGATGCCATCGCTTCCTGCACCACCTGCCCGAAGGTCTCGGTGTCGGACGGGAAGACGAACACATCGGAACTGGCATACGCGACTGCCAGATCGTGCCCATTAAGAAAGCCGGTGAAGGTTACCGGCATGCCAGCAAACCGACGTTCAAGCTGAGGTCGCGCCGGTCCGTCGCCGACCAGCACCAGACGAATGCCCTCCATGTCGCGCAACGCCTCCGCCAGCAGGTCGAGCCGTTTTTCGGCTGCCAGGCGCCCGACGTAGAGCAGCACGCGTTCATCGGCGCGCGCGCCGATGGCGGTGCGCCATTCATTGCGCCGATGCGCCGGGTGGAACCGGACGGTATCGACGCCACGCCCCCAAAGGCGGAGCCGTCGAAATCCACGCTCGCGCAGATCCGCCAGAATTGCCGAGGACGGGCACAACGTCAGCGCGCAGGCGTTGTGAATCCAGCGCAGGTATGAATACGCCGCCTGGCGCAGCGCGCCCAACCCGTAGTGGACGCTGTACGCAGGCAGATTGGTATGATACGTCGCAATCGCGGGGATATGCAACTTTCGCACCGCGAAACGCGCCGCCGGACCAAGAACCATCAATCCGGCGAGATGGATCAAATCAGGGCGAAACCTGCGAAGCGCAGGCACGATGCCCGGTTGCGGCGGCGTAAAGCGGATGTCAGGGTAGAGCGGGAACGGAATGCCGCGCAACGGAATGATCTGTGCGCCTGCGTAGCTTGCGGGGGCGCCATGCGGCGCAAAGAGCAGCGCTTCGTGCCCTTCGTTGTGCAGATGTTCCAACAAACGACACAGGGTTGTGACAATTCCATTGACATTCGGTAGAAACGTCTCAGTAATCAGTGCTATCCGCATTCCCACGCCCCCCATATGTTCGCTTGCCGCACCATCCGCAACCATAGCACGCCTGGATTGCGCTTTGGCTATGGGGGTGTTAACGGCGGGCTAAGAGGAGGAAAAGAATGGGTTAGGGGTTAACCTTCCCACCCGCAACCTTCAACCTTCCGCCTTCACACCCTTGCCCGCCATCCCTCCCGCCCTGCGCCGCGCGCCTGGCGGCGCCTTCCCACGTGGAACGTACAACGCTCACCCCGCCACCGGCGCAGGGGCGCGCCACCGGCGCGCCCCTACCGGTAACCTCCCCACGTGGAACGTTCAACCTTCCACCCCCGCACCGCACGCCTTGCCTCACCTTCCCACCTGCCACGTGCAACACTCACCTCGCTTCCAGCGCACAAACGCGCTACCAGCACGCCCCTACCGGTAACCTCCCACGTGGAACGTTCAACATTCGCACGTTCAACGTTCAACGTTCAACATTCGCACGTTCAACGTTCAACGTTCGCAGCCAGCGCCGTCCAGCGACGAACAGCGCAACAAGCAGGAAGAGCGCCAGGGCGATCTGCCAGGAGAGGGCGCGTCCCTGGATCAGTTCGCTGCCGATCAGGGTGTACGCCAGCATCCCAGGGATGATGCCGATCG
>JAUQOW010000293.1 GCA_030550675.1 Chloroflexota bacterium | reverse complement strand
GCTTCGTGGCGGCGCATGGCGTGATCGAACTGAGCGTCATTGTCATCGCCGGGGGAGCAGGGCTGCAACTCGGGTGGGCTGTCGCGCGTCCGGGGCTAATCACCCGGCGCGCGGCGCTGGCGCTGGCGGCGCGTCGTGCGGTTCGTCTCCTCCTCGGCTGCGCATTGTTGCTCATCATCGCGGCAGTGATCGAAGGGTTCATCTCGCCGTCTGACCTGCCGCTGTCGGTCAAATATGCAGTCGCCCTCCTCAGCGGCGTCGTGCTGTACGCCTATCTCCTGCTGGCAGGGCGGGAGCGCAAGCGTAAAGACTGACGCAAAGGCGCGCAGACGCAAAGGCTACGGTATGTTTTGCAAGGCTTTGCGCCCTTGCGTCTTCGCGTCGATAGACCTGCCGTTGTCGGTCAAATACGCAGCCGCCCTCCTCAACGGCGTCGCGCTGTACGCCTATCTCCTGCTGGCAGGGCGGGAGCGCAAGCGTAAAGACTGACGCAAAGGCGCGAAGACGCGAAGGCTATGGTATTTTTTGCAAGGCTTTGCGCCCTTGCGTCTTCGCGTCAATAAGCTGTCCAGATCGCCGTCTGCCTGTTTCCGCCATCAGCGCCAGGCGCACGCCAGTCTGCAACGTGCCAGCGGTGCGGATGCCTTCGAGACTCGCCCCCAATTGCACCAGCGTCTGCGCCACCTGCGGCTTGACGCCGGTTAGCACCACCTGCGCTCCGAGCAGGCGCACCGCCTGCGCCGCGCGCACCAGCGCGCTGGCGACCTGCGTATCGACCACCTGCACCCCGGTGATGTCCACAATCGCCATTTCAGCGTGATACTCCGCGACCCCTGAAAGCAGCGTCTCGATAATCTGCTGCGCGCGCGCGCTGTCGATGGCGCCAACGAGCGGCATAATCACCGCCGTCTCACTGATCGGGATGAGCGGCGTCGAGAGTTCGCGAATGGCGGCGCGCTGCGCCTCGATCACCTGCTGCTGCAATGCGAGACGCTCCTCCTCGGCGCGCTTCTGTGCGCTGATGTCGCGCAAGAAACCAATAATCTGAAGCCTGTCGTGCGGCGACATTTGCACATACATCGTGGCGGCTACGGGTACAATGCCGCCATCCTTGCGGCGAATACGCACTTCAAGGAACGCCGCCTTGCGCTCCGCCAGGCGCGCCAGGGTCGCCTGACCAGCCTGATAGTCCTCTTCATGAATGTAGTCAAAACCATTCATGCCGATCAGATCGTCGCCGTAGCCGGTCAGGGTCTTGTAGGCGGCGTTGGCGTAGATGATGTTGCCGTTGAAATCGGCGACGCCGATGGCGTCGGGGGCATTCTCGATGAGCGCCTCGAACAGACGCAGACGCTCGTCGCGTTGCAATTCGGCGGTCAGGTCCTCGAACATGCCGGTCATGGCGACCGGATTGCCCTCATCATCGCGGATGACGAAGGCGTTGACCCGCACCGGGATTGTGCGACCGTTCTTGTGGCGCAGCCGCGCAATGCCGCGCCAGACGCCGTCGTTTCGGATCGTCCTGATGATGGCTTCCAGCAGAGGCAAATCATGCTCGAAATAGAGCGCGGTCATGTGCGTGCCAGCCAGCCGGTCATAGCCGGTCAGGGCGGAAAACGCGGGGTTGGCGTAGGTGATAATGCCATCAAGGCGAACGATGCCAATCGCCTGCGGCGCCGTTTCGACGAGCACACGGAATCCGTGGGCTTCCTCGCACGCTTTGTGATCGGTCACAGTTTGCGGTGAAACAACGCTATGACGAGCGGCAAGTTGCGCTTCCAGTTCATTGACGCGCTGACGCAGCGCGGCGTTCTCAGCCTGGAGAATTGCGACGATATCGGTCGTGGTCATTGTGGCGTGTTGTTCCATTTGTTGTCAAGCCAGAAGTCCTGGCGCCGTTCCTTTCCATCAGACGTACGCGATAGTTTTCAGCCTGCGCACAACGCGAACGGGGCGATGCCGTAGTGTGCCGTGCGTCTGATCAGTGTTCGTTGATATGATACGTCCGGCGTGTACCAGACAATTACCAGGAGCGCGCGCAATGGGCTCAACGACGGGCGCCGGCGGCGTGGATACGATGCGCTGTCAGAAGCGCCAGTCCGGCGACGATGACCATCAGAACGAAATGAAATGCGATCCGCCCTGCCTCGACGCTCTGATCCTGTTCTCCTGAACCAATGATGACGCCGCCGATCCCGGCGCCGAGCGCCGTGCCAAGCTGACCGGCAATCTGCAATGCCGACGATGCGCGCCCTTCATGGCCCTGTGCAGCATTTTGCAGCATGGCAAGCGACAGGGCGGAATATGCCAGCCCGATGCCGCATCCGGCGACGCCCCAGGCGGCAATGCTGAGCAGGGGCGGAACGAGCGGCGCAATCGTCGCCGTCGTTGCGCCAATTCCGATCAGCATCACGATCAGACCAGCAACTGCAATCGAACCGGGCGGATGGCGGCGCGCCAGCCGCGCCTGCATCCAGGCGCCCGCCGTCCACGTCAGGGTCGCGGCAGTCAGCGCCAGCCCGGCGGTCACGACGCTCAACCCCCGCACTGCGGTGAGGGTCAACGGCACGAAGGCATCGACGCCGAAGAACGAGAGGTTGAGCAACCCCATCGCAGCAATCACAGCAGGCAGTCCTGGCGCGGCGCGCAGCGTGCCGGACGGCAAGACGCGCCCCAGGGCGACGAGAGTGATCATGACGCCAGAAGCGCCCAGGGCGATCCCCACAAGCGGCGCGGCGAGCATCTGTCCCAGCCCGCTGATCATCAGCGCGGCGCCAGCGGCGAGCGCCAGCGCCATCCGAATGTCAGCGCCTCGTGTAGCATTTGCGTCGACAGATCGCTGCGCCGGCGCCAGGCGCCGCAACGATGGCAGCGCCATAAGCGCCGCGACGAGCGGCAGCGGGATCAGCCCCAGGAAGACCCAACGCCAGCCAATGTGTTCGGTGATCATCCCTGCCAGACCAGGACCGACCATGCCCGGCACGACCCAGGCGCTCGAAATAATCGCCAGCATGCGCGGGCGCGCATCCGCCTCATAACCACGCCCGACGATGATATACACCACCGCGCCGATGACGCCGCTGCCCAATCCCTGTACAGCGCGACCGACGATCAGCAACGGCATGGTCGGCGCCAGTCCTGCGACGAGGAGACCGGTCACAAAGAGCAGTGTTCCAGCGATGAAAGGTCCGACGACGCCCCGGCGATCCGCTTCCGGTCCCGCGACCGTTGCTGCAACCATGTTCGCCAGCATGAAGGCGCTGAATGCCCAACCGTACCATGCCAGCCCGCCCAGTTCGCGTGCAGTGGCGGGCATGGTAGCGGCGACTGCCAGCATCTCGAAGGCGGTAGCGACAATAATCAGCACCAGCCCGACGGTGAGCAGGCGCCGACCGGCGACCCAGACGCCCGATGGCAGGGCGGGTGAGGAGGAGATCGTCTCTTCGACCATGGCAACGTGGCCCTTTCTGTACCGTGGGCTGCCATTATCGCATATTGCGGAGATAGAAGAAATGAACCTTTGCGCCTCTGCGCCTTTGTGTGAGTCAAAATGCTGATGAGAGCATGGTAGAGACTCACACGGATGCGCAAAGGTGCAGAGATAGCAACAATGCCCCTTTGCGCCTTCGCACCTTTGTGTTCGAATAAACGAATGCGTGCAGGCATTGTGCTATAATAGCAGGAAGACTTATCATTGCGGATAGCAATCGGCGACGCCAGGAAAAGCGTCGCTCTTTGCCTCCATCACGCGCCAGTCCAGGCGCCAGGAACATCCAGCGTATGTCAGTTGTCTTGCGTACACGGCAGCAGATTGCGCAGATGCGCGCTGCTGGTCGTCTGGTGGCTGAAACATTCGAGATACTGCGCGAGCATGTGCGCCCCGGTGTGACGACCAAAGAACTTGATCGCATCGCCGAGCAGTTTGTGCGGAAACGCGGCGCGATACCGGCGTACAAAGGGTATCGCGGCTTTCCTGCCACGATCTGCGTCGCCATCAACAACGTCATCTGTCATGGCATTCCAGGCAATGAGCGCCTGAAAGAAGGGGACATCATCGGGATCGACATGGGGGTGCGGCTCAACGGCTGGTATGGCGACGCATGCATTACGGTGCCAGTCGGGAAGATCTCGCCGGAGGCGCAGCGGCTGCTGGAGGTGACCGAAGAGGCGATGTGGCGCGGCATTCGCGCAGCGCGCGGCGGCGCGCACCTGGGGGATATCGGCGCAGCGATTCAGTCTTATGTCGAAGCCAACGGCTTCTCCGTCGTGCGGGAATGGACCGGGCACGGAGTCGGGCAACAGTTGCACGAGGAACCGACCGTGCTGCACTACGGCAAGCCCGGCACCGGAATGCGTCTGCGCCCTGGCATGACCTTTACGATCGAGCCAATGGTCAACGCTGGCAGACCTGAGGCAGTGCTGGATAAGACCGACGGCTGGACGGTGCGCACCGCCGACGGCTCGCTCTCGGCGCAATTCGAACATACAATTGCGATAACCGAGAGCGAGCCGGAGATACTGACGCTGCCATAGGCGGTTACCCGTTCTTTCGGCGGTTGCGCAGGAACGGCGGGATGTCCAGGTCGTCGGGGCTGATGTTTGCGCCCTGCGACCGCGCTGGTTGCGCCGGTTGCGGTCGGGCTGCGGCAGGTTGACCGGTCGTCGAATGCGGCTCTGCATACGCCAGGTCGCGCTTCGGCTGGACAGGCTGCTGCAGCTGCGAACCGGACATGTAAATGCGCTTGCGCGCCTCCGCCGGACGGCTGGCGTCGAAACCAGTGGCAATCAGGGTGATCTTCACCTGTCCAGGCGGGAAGGTTGGATCGATCACCGCGCCAAAGATGATGTTCGCATCCGGGTCCACCGCCTTCGCCACAATGTCCGCCGCCTCGTACACCTCAAGGATGCCGAGGTCTTCACCGCCGGTCACGTTGAACAGCACCCCCTTCGCACCGTCAATAGACACCTCGAGCAACGGGGAAGCAATGGCCTCATTGACCGCATCGACCATGCGGTTGTCGCCGCTGCCGATGCCGAGCGCCATGAGCGCCGATCCCTGGCGCGCCATGATCGTCTTCACGTCGGCAAAATCGACGTTGATCAACCCGCGCTGCGTGATCAGGTCGGAAATGCCCTGAATGCCCTGGCGCAGCACGTTGTCCGCCATCTGAAACGCCTGGAGCATCGACGTATTCTTGCTCGCCGTTTGCAGGAGCCGGTCGTTAGGAATGACGATCAGCGTATCAACCATCGGGCGCAGTTGTTCAATGCCCTGTTCGGCGGTCTTGCGGCGATGGTTCCCCTCGAAACTGAACGGTTTGGTGACCACGCCGACGGTGAGCATCCCCAAATCCTGCGCAATGCTGGCGATCACTGGCGAGGCGCCGGTGCCTGTCCCGCCTCCCATGCCTGCCGTGATGAAGACCATATCGGC
>JAUQOW010000292.1 GCA_030550675.1 Chloroflexota bacterium | reverse complement strand
AAACTGTCGGCGTTGGAGGCGCGCACGCGCGAGGAGGCGCAGGTCGGCACCTATCGCAAGATGTTCATCGCTATGGCGGACGATCCGCGGGTTGTGCTGGTGAAACTGGCGGATCGCCTGCACAATATGCGCACCATCGGTTCGCTCTCGGAGGAGCGGCAGAAGCGCATGGCGCGCGAAACTCTCGAAATCTACGCGCCTCTGGCGCATCGCCTCGGCATCTGGCAGATCAAGTGGGAGCTCGAAGACCGCGCGTTCGCTGTGCTCAATCCCGAAAAGTATCAGGAGATCAGCCGGCAACTGGCGCTGCGCCGCGATGCGCGCGAACGCCTGGTGCAGCGCGTGATCCAGCGCCTGCGCCAGGTTCTCGAAAAAGAGGGGATCAAGGCGGATATTACCGGTCGCCCCAAGCACATCTACTCTATCTACCGCAAGATGGAACGCAAGGGCGTCAGCCTTGATCAGATCTACGACCAGCTGGCGGTGCGCGTGATCGTCGATACGGTCGCCGATTGCTACCGCGTCCTCGGTCTGGTGCACGCGACGTGGCCTCCCGTCCCCGGCGAGTTCGACGACTATATTGCCATGCCAAAAGAGAGCATGTATCAGTCGCTCCACACGACGGTGCTGATACCGGGGGGGCAACCGTGTGAGATTCAGATCCGCACCCACGAGATGCATGAGGTCGCCGAACGCGGCATCGCGGCGCACTGGCGCTACAAAGAGGGGTTTGGGCGCGTTGACGCCTCGTTTGAAAGCAAACTGGCATGGCTGCGCGGTCTGATTGAGTGGCGGCGCGACCTGACCGATGCTCACGAGTTCGTCGATTCGTTCAAGACCGACGTGCTCGAAGAGCAGGTGTATGTGTTCACCCCTAAGGGGAAGATTATCGATCTGCCGGTGGGGGCGACGCCGGTCGATTTCGCCTACCGCATTCACTCCGATGTCGGGCACAGTTGTGTCGGCGCAAAAGTGAACAATCGCATCGTCCCGCTCGACTATCAATTGCGGAACGGCGAAATTGTCCAGATTATGACCTCGAAGACGCCGCGCGGTCCGAGCCGCGACTGGCTCAACTTCGTCAAGACCAGCGGCGCGCGCAATCATATTCGCCGTTACTTCAAGCGCCTCGACCGGGCGGAGAACATCGCCGCCGGACGTGAACTGCTCGAAAAGGAATTGAAGCGCCTTGGTCTGTCGGTGCCATTCGAGGAAATCGTCGCTATCACCGGTCTCAAGTCGATTGATGAGGTGTTCGCTCAAATCGGCAGCGGCGACATTACGGCGCGTCAGGTAGCGCAAAAGATCCTGAGTCACCGCACGCCGGTCGGCGCCGATGACCTGGCGGAGATTCCGCAGGTGGCGCCGCCGTCCGAACGCGCCGCCGACAGCAGCATCATCCGGGTGCGCGGCATCGAGAATACGCAGGTGCCGACGCGCCTGGCGCGGTGTTGCAACCCGGTGGCTGGCGAGCCGATTGTCGGCTTCGTCACCCGCGGGAAGGGCATTACTGTGCATCGCGCCGATTGCCGCACCATCCTGAATGAACGCGACCGCGCGCGGCTGGTGGACGTCACCTGGGGCGCCGGCGCGCCCAAACAGGGGTATCCGGTGCCAGTGCGGATCGAAGCCTGGGATCGTGTCGGATTATGGCGTGATATTTCGGGTGCAATTGCGGACGCTGGCATTAATATCGAGGCGGTCGAACAGGTGCCGACGCGTCGCCCCGGTCGCGCGGCGCTGGCAGTCACCATCCGCATTCAAAGCATTGCCCAACTGACCTCTATCCTCGACAAACTCAACCGCCTCCCCGATGTGATTGAAGCGCGGCGCGAACAGAATGCCGCGCTGTCATCGTAATCCATCACTGCGAGTCGAAGCGCCTGCCAGAAACGTGAAAGGAACGCTGCGGGCTGAAGCCCTGGCTGAGTGTGAATGACGCTGCAATCGCTGGTATAATCTCATGCGAACCGGATCATAGCGAGGTTTTCCTGAGACCGGCGAACGCAAAGATGATAGCCTCGACGGCGATCTTTGCGCTTTTGCGCATCTTTACGGAACCCTTTGTGAAGGACGCTGGACAATCGTCAGGGCGGGGGCGCAGACCAATGGAACGTTGAGGAACCGCTGTTGGGGCAGGTCTGCAACTTGTCCCAGCAGTGACACGTCCTGCAAAGACTCGGAAAGCAAGGAGGGGGAGTATGCAGATCGCGCCCGGTATTTTCAAGGCATACGACATCCGCGGCATTTATCCGACGGAGTTGAACGAGGAAGGCGCCTACGCGATTGGACGCGCATTCGTTACATTCCTGGAGGCGCGCGAAGTGATTGTCGGGCACGATATGCGCCTGTCGGGACCGGCGATCTTTAACGCGGTGACGCGCGGCATTATGGATCAGGGCGCCGATGTGGTGAACATTGGGCTGGTAAGCACCGATCAGTATTACTTCGCCTGCACCCGGCTCGGTCTGCCGGGGATGATGGTCACCGCGTCGCATAACCCGAAGCAGTACAACGGCTTCAAGATGGTGCGCCAGATGCCCTATCTGCTCAGCGGCGCCGAGGGCATTCAAGACTTGCGGCGCATCGTTGAGAACGACGCCTATGCTCCGGCGACGCGCACCGGCAGTATGCGCACGCTTGACCTGTCAGACGAGTTTGTGGAGTTTGTCCTTGGTCTGATCGACATTGGAACGCTGAAACGCCGCCGTCTCAAAGTCATCGCCGACACCGGCAACGGTACGGTTGGTCCTATTCTTCAGCGCATTTACGAGCGGTTGCCGATTGATTTCATTGGCATGTACCTGGAGCCGGACGGTAATCTGCCGAATCACGGTCTCGACCCGCTGATGCCGGAGAATCGCGCCGAACTGGAGCGGCGCGTGGTTGAGGAGGGCGCCGATGCCGGGTTTGCCTTCGACGGTGACGGCGACCGCTTCTTCGTTATCGACAATCGCGGGCGCTTTGTATCGGGCGACTTCCTCACGGCGCTGCTTGGGCGGTACCTGCTTCGGCGCGCCCCTGGCAGCAAGATCGTCTATGATGTGCGCGCCTCGTGGGCGGTGCGCGACCTGATCAGCGCCGCTGGCGGCATTCCCCTGATCGAACGTGTCGGGCACGCCTTCATCAAGCGTCGCATGGCGAATGAAAATGCGCTCTTCGGCGGCGAGGTCTCTGGGCACTACTACTTCCGCGATTTCAATTTCGCCGACTCCGGGATTATTCCGTCGCTGTTCGTGATGGAAATGCTGGCGAGCGGCGATCAGTCGCTTTCGGATATGCTCAAGCCTCTGGAGGAGAAATATTTCATCTCCGGCGAAATCAACTCAACCGTCGCCAACCCGAAGGAGCGCCTGGAAGCGCTGGCGAACGCCTATTCCGACGGCGTCATCGAGTGGATCGATGGCATTTCGGTCACTTATCCGACCTGGCACATGAATGTGCGCGCCTCGAATACTGAACCACTCATTCGTCTGAACCTGGAAGCCACCACGCGCGAAGAGATGGAACGCCGCCGCGACGAAGTGCTGGCGATCATTCGCGGGTGAGCGGGACAGAGAAGCGACCTGTCATGCGAATCGTCATGCTCGCTCCGTTCGGCATCCGCCCCAAAGGGACGCTGGCGGCGCGCATGTTGCCGCTGGCGCAGGCGCTGACGCGGCGCGGGCATGAGGTCGTGATCGTTGCGCCGCCGGTGCATAATCCGGAGGATGCCGCGACGTGCGTCGTTCACGGTGATGTGCCGGTGATCCACACCGCTGCGCCGTCGCTGCCCGGCGCAGCGGGCGTGGCGCAGCAGACGCTGGCGCTCCTGCGCGAGGCGCTACGCCGCTCTCCGGACGTTGTGCATCTGTTCAAACCCAAGGGGTATAGCGGTCTTGCCGCTCTGTTGATGCGCGCTGTCCGTCCGGCGGCGCCGCTGGTGGCGGATACCGATGACTGGGAAGGTCCTGGCGGTTGGAACGATCTGCTGCCGTACCCTCCGGCGGCAAAGCGCCTGTTCGCCTGGCAGGAGCGCGATCTGCCGCGCCGCGCGGATGCGGTGACGGTCGCCAGTCGCGCACTCGAAACCCTGATATGGAGCCTTGGCATCGCGCCGGATCGCGTCTTCTACCTCCCCAACGGCGTCGAGCCTTCAACCTTCAACCTTCAACCTTCAACCTTCAACCTTCAACCTTCAACCTTCAACCTTCAACCTTCAACCTTCAACCTCCTCCTCTACACCCGCTTCTGGGAACTCGATGTGCGCGAGGTGGTTGCGGCGCTGGTCGGGATAACAGCCCGGCGTCCGAACGCGCGGCTGATCGTGGCGGGCAGGGGCGAACGCGGCGAGGAACGGATGCTGCTGCGCCTGGCTGAACGCGCCGGTTTGTCCCACGCTGTCGAGTACCGCGGCTGGCTGGCGCCTGAGCAGATCCCGGCGACGCTGGCATCCGCCGACGTTGCGCTGGCGCCGATGCAGGATACGCTGATCAACCGCGCGCGCGGGCTGGCGAAACTGCTGGAGTTGATGGGCGCCGGTCTGCCGATTGTCGCCAGCCGGGTCGGGCAGGCTGCCGAGTATCTGGAGCATGGCGTGAGTGGCTGGCTCGTTCCGCCAGGCAATGCCGGGGCGCTGGCAGAAGCGGCGCTGCTGCTGCTTAACGACGCTGGTCTCCGGCGGCGCCTGAGCGTCGGCGCCCGCCAGGCAGCGCGGCGCTACGCCTGGGACTCACTGGCGGAGGTTGCGGAGCGGGCGTATAAGAGGTCTCAGGTTGGCGCCTCAAACGTTGAACGTTGAACGTTCAACGTTCAACGTTCGCGTCTTGGCATCTGTCTCTTTCACACCTGCTGTCTCTCGCCCGACCACGTGCAACGCTCTTACCTTCGCACCTTCCACCTTCCACCTTCACCCCCCACGCCGCCTGTCCCACGTTCCCGCCTGCGCACCTGTCGCTTTCCTGCATTCTTGTCGCCCGCTCCTTTCCCCCGTGCAACGTTCCACCTTCCACGTGCAACGCTCCCACCTTCGCACCTTCCACCTTCAACTCCCCCGCCTCAACGATTTCAACCTTATTATCAATTTGACTCCATGTCGATCAATCATATACCCTGACATCACCATATACTGGTGGTGGCGATCGTCGGGTTGAAAGTCCGGGATGGGAGATGGGCGAGCACGGTTTCCGGGGCGGATCGACAAAGCGCTGGAGTGATGCGGCGACGGCGCTGGCATCCGCCATTCCCACCGACGATCCGCAGGCGGCGCTGGCGTTCTGCCGCCGCCTGGCGGGGTTGATCGCCGATCATTCCAGCAATGGCGTCGCACCGACGCCGCAGTCGCGTCCGCATCTCTCGGTTGTCATGCCGGTCTTCAACGAGCGTGAGAATCTCCAGGCGCTCTACGAGCGCCTGACCTGCGTGCTGGACGCCGAAGGGCAGCCGTATGAACTGGTGTTTGTG
>JAUQOW010000291.1 GCA_030550675.1 Chloroflexota bacterium | reverse complement strand
CGGGGACGACGAGGCTGGGGATGACCGCCTGCCCGCGATAGACGTGCTCGGCGCGATAGACTGCGCCGTCTAGCGTGAGCAACTCGACGGCGCGGTGCCCTGGATCGGCGATCCAGTACTCGCGCACCCCGGCGGCGGCGTACAGGTCGCGCTTCTCGCGGCGGTCGTAACTGGCGGTGCCGGGAGACACGACTTCCACCACCAGGTCTGGCGGACCGACGATGCGCTGCGCGGTGATCGCCGCCGCGCCGCCGTGCAGCAGCACCACCACATCGGGCTGCACAATCGTGACCGGGCTGAGTTCCACGTCGATGGGCGCTGAGAACACTCGACCGTGTCCTGCCATCTGGACATGCTGCATCAGGTAGTAGAAGATCAGTCCAGCGACGCGCTGATGGTCGGGGTTCGGCGCGGGCGCCATACGCAGGTCTCCGTCAATCAGTTCATAGCGCTGCCCATCGTCCGGCAGGCGCTCATAATCCGCCACCGTCCAGCGTCCGCCGGGAGGCGGCGGCAGATGCGAGACCGATCCCGCGACTGGAAGAATATCGACCGTCATAGGCGCGCCTGTGGATTGAACCGTCTGCGTGTCGCGCGATCATTGTAGCACGCTGTGCGATCCAGCGTTTCCGCTGATAGGGCGATCAACCAGATATTGCACGATCTTGCCAAGGGTGATCGTTTCGCGTTGGCGTTGGCTGAGCCGGTCGAAGCCAACGCCAGCCGCTCCGCGTCCTCGTTTGTCCAGGTTCAGGTTGATCGCTGGGGCTTCAATTTATGATTCTTGAGAAAATAATCCGGTATCACCCTGGTCTAGCCCGCGCAGGCGGGCTTCGCACCCATAGCCCGCGACTTCAGTCGCCGGGCTACAAGGCGGATAACGGAATAATTATTCAAAGTCCATTAGCCCGCATTTCATCTGTGCGGCGCCGCGCTCTCGGAAGAAGGCGGCTCATCCTCTTGCGAAGCCTCCGATGCGCCGAACTCGAGATCGGTCAATGTCACCAGGGCATCATAGTCTTCCACAAAATCGGGAGCATGTCTGGCGATGATAGTGCGGATCAGGGCGCGTTCGTCGCGGTCCGCCGTGCGCAGCAGGCGCGTAATGTCCGCCACGTCCTGCGCCCGACCGGCTTGCAACTTCATCAGCACGAGGAACCGTCGCGGCAATACCGGAAAGCCAGCCGGATCGAACGACGGATGATTGAGCGCCGCGTTCAACCAGGGGGCGTTGGATGACACGACATCGATGCAGCGCTCTTCTGCATCAACCGGAAGCGCCGTGATCCTGCCCGCTGACAGCGTTCCGCCAATGCGATAACCGGCAGCGACGAACGCTGACTTCACCGCCGGTTCATCGCTGGCGTGGATGAGAATGTCCACGTCCTGGGTCATGCGCTCTGGCGCATAGGCGCGCAACGCCATCGCACCGATGAGCGCCCAGCGAATGCCCTGAAGGATGTCCTTCAGATCGGGAAGTTGCTGCACTGCGGTTCTCCGATTCAAAGAGACGGGCGACGAGCCAGTGCCGGCTCTGGCTCGCCGCAGCGCAATCCGAATATAAGGATTTTTGACCTGCGGATGGCGCATGACCGTCTTCCCGCGCGCCTGGCGCCGCGAATCGTACTAGCCTGCTATCCTTCAATAGAGCGCTCAACATGAAAACGGATATTCAGATCGCGCGAGTGGCACGGACTGCTCAGACGATGGAATACTCACACGAAGAGCTCCCCTGCGCCAGTGCAATGGCGTGCGAAGCTCAATCCGTCCGAATCCGTCTGCACCCGTGCGGATCCGTGTTCGATCACAACTTCACTCGTCCTTCAGCTCCTTGCGCATTCGCGGGCTTTCCCACGGCACATCTGGCACGCCAGCGCTCGCGTTTGCGCGTCGTGCCGCAACGAAGAGCAGGTCCGAGAGTCGGTTCAGATAGACCGTGATCTGCGGATTGACCGGCTCGCTCCGGCTGAGGGTCACAACCCAGCGTTCAGCGCGGCGGCAAATGGTGCGCGCCAGGTGGAGATAGGCGGCAGACGGCGCGCCGCCGGGCAGGATGAACTGGCGCAGCGGTTCCAGTTGCGCCTCCATTTCATCAATCGCCTGTTCGAGCGCCTGCACCGCATCTGCGCCGATGCGCGGAATATTCGCCGCCTCGCCAGGAGTCGCCAGATCAGCGCCGACAACGAAGAGGTCGTTCTGCACCCGCGCCAGCAGTGCGTCGAGTTCGGCATCGACGCCTGCTGCGCGCGCCACGCCGATGGCGGCGTTGCATTCATCCACCGTGCCGTATGCCTGGACGCGCGGCGCGTCCTTTGGCACGCGCAATCCGCCCCACAATCCGGTTTCGCCATCATCACCCGTGCGTGTGTAGATTTTCATCCAGACACCTCTCTTCAGTCGAGGCGCAGTGCGATGTGCAACTCGCGCAACTGCCGCTCGTCGACCGGCGATGGCGCGTTGGTCATCAGATCGACCGCCTGCTGCGTCTTCGGGAATGCCATGACTTCGCGGATGGTCATCTCATCGGCCAGGATCATGCAGATGCGGTCGATGCCGGGAGCGATGCCGCCGTGTGGCGGCGCGCCGTACTCGAACGCCTCCAGCATATGCCCGAACTGCCGCATCGCCGTCTCGCGGTCGATGCCGAGCAGATCGAACAAACGCTGCTGAACATCGCGCCGATGAATACGGATCGATCCGCCGCCAACCTCGTACCCGTTCAGAATGAGATCATACGCTTTGGCGCGCACTTTGCCCGGATCAGTGTCCATCAGATGCAGGTCCTCGTCTTTCGGCGCCGTGAATGGGTGATGCACCGCGTCCCAGCGCTGTTCTTCTTCATTCCACTCAACCAGCGGAAAATCGAACACCCATGCCCAGGCGAGCGTGTTTGGATCAGCAAGTTTGAGGCGCGCGCCGAACTCGCGGCGCAGGCGATCCAGCGTTTGCGCCACAATCTTTGGCGTATCGGCGACGATCAGCAGCAGATCGCCGGGTGCACCCTCCATTCGCCGAATGATCGCCGTCATCTCGTCGGGCGAAACCTGCTTGCCGAAACTGGATCGCACCTCGCCGCCTTCGTCCGGCACGATTGCCCAGAGCAACCCTTTTGCGCCAGCCTGCTTCGCCAGTTCAACAATCTCATCAATCTGTTTGCGTGAGTAGTTGCCCGCTCCTGGGATGCGCAGCCCCTTCACCTGCCCGCCGTTGTCGAGCGCCGCGCGAAACAGGCTGAACGAACTGGCAGCGACGACATCTCCCAGATTGACCAGTTCCAGCCCGTAGCGCAGGTCCGGCTTGTCCGATCCGAAGCGTTCCATCGCCTCAGCGTAGGTCAGACGCGGAAATGGAGTCGATAGCCGCTTATGCGGCACGATTTCGCGACACAACGCCGTAAAGAGCCGTTCAATAACGTCGAGCACGTCATCCTGATCCACAAAACTCATTTCCATGTCGAGCTGCGTAAACTCCGGCTGCCGGTCGGCGCGCTGGTCCTCATCGCGGAAACAGCGCGCAATCTGGAAATAGCGATCAAACCCGGCGACCATGAGCAGTTGCTTCAACTGTTGCGGCGACTGCGGCAATGCATAGAACTTGCCGGGGTGCAGTCGGCTTGGCACCAGGTAGTCGCGCGCGCCTTCAGGCGTCGATTTGATCAGAATCGGCGTCTCGATCTCAATGAACCCTTCACGATCCAGGAAATCGCGGATGAACTTGACGATCCGGTGGCGCAGAATGATATTCCGTTGCATCCGTTCACGCCGCAGGTCCAGGTACCGATACTTCAGGCGAATCGTCTCGTCCTCGCCGCCTTCCTTGTTGATGTAGAGCGGCGGATTCTTCGCCGGATTGAGAATCGTCGCCTCAGTCGCATGAACTTCGATCATGCCGGTAGCAAGATCAGGATTGTACGCCTCTTCCGGTCGCTGCACCACCCTGCCGCGCACTTGAAGCACGTACTCGATGCGCGCATCACTGGCGACAGCATGCGCTGCAGGCGCGGTCGCCGAGTCGAAAACCACCTGCGTGATGCCATACCGGTCGCGCAGGTCGATGAAGATCAGGGGTCCATGGTCGCGGCGGCGATGCACCCAACCGGCGAGCAGCACCTCCTGCCCGGCGTGCTCGACGCGCAGCTCGCCGCAGGTGTGGCTGCGGTACATAGCGTCACTCCTCTTATAATCGCAATATCGAATCCAACGTCGTGAGCTGGCGTTTCCGACGTGGTATGCTCTCAGAGAACGCCATTATAGCCGCATGAGAAGGGGCTGTCCAATACTATGCGCAAACGCGTTGTTATTTTAGGGGTTGCTATCGACGATGTGCTGATGGACGAAGCCCTCGCCGCTGTCGCCAGATTTATCGCCGAAGGCGGTCCGCATCAGATTGTGACGGTCAACCCGGAGTTCATCATGGAAGCGCGGCGCAACCGCGCCTTTCGCCGGGCGCTTGCTGCGGCTGATCTGGCAACTCCCGACGGATTTGGGGTGATCCTGGCATCACACTGGTGCGGAACGCCATTGCGCGGTCGCGTGACCGGCATCGCGCTGACGGAGCGCATCGCCGCAGAAGCTGCGCGGCGCGGGTGGTCGCTCTTCCTCCTTGGCGCCGCCCCCGGCGTGGCGGAACGGGCTGCTGCGGCGCTCCAACAGGCGAATCCTGGACTGCAGATTGCCGGGTGCTACGCCGGGTCGCCGCACCCTGCCGACGAACCGGCGATCCGCGAACGGATTCTCGCTGCCAGACCCGACGTGCTCCTGGTGGCATACGGGCATCCGGCGCAGGACCTGTGGATTGCGCGCAACCAGCCGCTCCTGCGCGTCCCGGTCGCTATCGGCGTTGGCGGGACGTTTGACGAACTGGCTGGCGTTGTGCCGCGCGCGCCAGCCCTTGTGCAGCGCCTGGGGCTGAAATGGCTCTATCGTCTGCTGGTGCAGCCCTGGCGCTGGCGGCGGATTATGACGGCTGTGCCGATGTTTCTATGGACGGTGTTCCGCGAGGGGCGCGCCTTCAATGCGTTGCACACTGAATAGCAGCGCGCGCGGCACGTGAAAGAACCCTTTGTAGTTGCCCCCCTTACTGCTCAATGCCAGATTGCCGCGCCGGTCGCAATAGCCGAACCACTCCCCATGCACCGGATCGACAAACGTACGGAACGCATAGTCGTCCACCCGCTCCAGCCAGCGCAGCCAGCGCTCCTCGCCGGTCAGCGTATACGCCAGCACCAGCGCATAGATCGCTTCAGTATGGGGCCACCACAGTTTCATCGTCGATTCGAGCTGAAGCGTCGGCTTCCCTTCGATGTCCATGAAGTAAAACAATCCGCCATACTCATGATCCCAGCCAAACTCCAGCGACCCTTCGAGCACGTCGAACGCCAGGCGCCGATGCGCTTCAGACGGCACAAACTCCAGCATATGGAGCAGAAACCAGGCGACCTCGAT
>JAUQOW010000290.1 GCA_030550675.1 Chloroflexota bacterium | reverse complement strand
AGGTTGCCGTCGGTCTGGCGCTGCTGGTGGCGATTTTCCGCACCAAGCATACGACTGATGTGGATGAGATCAACGCGCTGAGAGGCTAGAGCGACGTTGACGATGATTGAACCATGCTGTGATCGGCGCCGGCTTCAACAGGCTCAGCCAATGCACCTGCCGGATTCCGGCATTCCACGATCACGATAACGATGGAGTGAGCGCAGAGAGCGCGGATGCGAGCATTACCCTTCAGCCTCCTCGCCTCTTGCCTCTCGCTTCTTGCCTGACAGGATACATTCCGCAATGAACTGGATCATCTGGCTGATACCTGCGTTTCCACTCCTTGGTTTTTTGCTCAATGCCCTGGTGGTGCGCCGGGAACGCGACGCGGGCATTCTGGCTTCCGTCATGGTCGGGTTGTCGTTCGTTGCAACGATCGTGGCAATCGTGCTGCTCGAGAGCGCGCCCGCTGACGCAAAGCGGTTGACCTGGACGCTGTGGGAATGGATCAGCATCGCGGATTTCCGTGTGGCGCTCGGACTGTTGTTCGATCCGCTCACCGCAGTCATGGCGCTGTTGATCACCGGCGTCGGCGGATTGATCCATGTCTACTCGATTGGCTATATGCACGGCGATGTGCGTCCGGTGCGTTTTTTCGCCTTCATGAATCTGTTCGTCTTCGCCATGCTGATGCTGGTGATGGCGGACAATCTATTGCTGCTGTTCCTCGGCTGGGAAGGCGTCGGGTTGTGTTCGTTTCTGCTCATCGGGCACTATTTCGACCGCCGTTCCGTGCCGCCGGGCATCAACCCTTCCGACGCCGCCGTGAAAGCCTTCGTCGTCAACCGCATTGGCGATGCGGCGATGCTGGCGGCGCTGTTTGCGATCTTCACCAACTTCGGCACACTGTCGTTCTACGATAACCCCCAACTCGGCATCAGCGGCTACCTCGATAAGGCTATCATCGTGGCGGGTGAAACGGTTGATCTTGGCGCGTTCGGGCAACTGCCGCTCATTGCAGGAATCACGCTACTGATGCTGGTCGCCGTGACGGGCAAATCGGCGCAATTTCCGCTCTACACCTGGTTGCCCGACGCGATGGCGGGTCCTACGCCGGTGTCGGCGCTGATCCACGCGGCGACGATGGTGACCTCCGGGGTCTACCTGATTGTGCGCAACCATACGCTGTTCGATCAATTTGCGTCGGCGGCGCCGTGGGTGCTGGTCGTCGGCGTGATGACGGCGTTCATCGGCGCGACGGCTGCCGTGGCGCAGCTCGATATCAAGCGCGTGCTGGCATACTCGACGATTTCGCAGCTCGGCTACATGATTGCAGCCGTGGGCATGGGAGCGTATGTCGCGGGTATGTACCACCTGCTCACCCACGGTCTGTTCAAGGCGCTGCTCTTCCTGGCGGCCGGCTCGGTCATTCACGGAATCGGAGGCCACCAGGATATGCGGAGAATGGGCGGGTTACGCGACGATCTGCCGACAACGTTTCGCCTGTATCTCATCGGTGCGCTGGCGTTGAGCGGCATTTTCCCGCTGGCAGGGTTCTGGAGCAAGGACGAAATCATCGCTCACGCCTGGTTCGACGCCCGCAGTCCGCTGGCGGCGATTATCCTGATCCTGACATCGGCGATTACAGCGTTCTATATGGGACGTCAGATCGGTATGATGTTCTTCGGGCGACCACGTGACCCATCAATCCACGCACACGAGAGCGGCGGCGCGATGCGCTGGCCCATGATCGCGCTGGCTGGCGGCGCCATCATCGGCGGGCTGATCAATTTCCCTGGCTTGCACTGGCTGAACAGTTATTTGCGCCCGGTGATCCAGGAACCGGAGGTCATCTATACCCTTGGCATGGGCATTCTTGCAACGATGACGACGCTGGTGAGCGCTGGCGCCGGGTACCTGGGCTGGAAAATCTATGCCCGCGATCTGGAGCCGCGCATCCGTATCGGCAAGGAAGACCCGGCGTTCCGTTACCTTGGCGACCTGTGGCGCGGCATGGAGATCGGGTGGGGCCTCGACTGGCTCTACCAGCGGGTGTTTGTCCGTCCCTATCGCGCTGCATCGGTGTTCCTCAGCCAGGTGGTTGACCGCGAGGGCATCGATGGGGTGCTGGTCGATGGCACGGCGCGCGGACTGGTCCGGCTGGCGCAGGGGCTGCGCCGGTTGCAGACGGGGTATGTTCGCATGTATGCCTTAATGTTTCTGGCTGGCGTGATTATTCTGGTGGCATTCTTCGCGTTGCGCGGTTGAGCGAGTTTCACAGAAAGGCTGACGCAAAGGCGCAAAGACGCAAAGATTGATTGCGAGGCTGCGCGCTTTCGCGTCCATGCTCTGCGAGGCAGGCAGTCGTACTTATGAACGGTGTTCCGCTCCTATCACTCATGATCTGGTTGCCGGCGCTGGGGGCGCTGGCAGTGCTGGCGTTGCCGCGTGAGAACGTCGCCGCGCAGCGCAGCGTATCGCTGGGGGCTGCGCTGCTGGCGCTGGCGGCTGCCATCGGCGCGGCATTGCTCTTCGATCCCGCACGCGCCGGTTTTCAACTGGTCGAAAGCATCGTGTGGGTGCCCTCCTGGGGCATCAGTTACACGGTCTCGGTCGATGGCGTCAGTCTGTGGCTGGCGGTGTTGACGGCATTTCTGACGCCGGTGGCGCTGGCGGCCAGTTGGGGAACGATTGAGCGCCAGGAGCGCGCCTTTCACGCGCTGGTTCTGTTCCTGGCGAGCGGTTTGTTCGGCGTCTTTACGGCGCAGGACATGCTGCTCTTCTATGTCTTCTTCGAGTTCACGCTGGTTCCTACGGCGCTGCTGATCGGCATCTGGGGCGGCGCGGAACGGCGCTATGCCGCCATCAAGTTCTTTGCCTACACTTTCAGCGGTTCGGTCTTTCTGCTGCTGGGGATTATCGGGCTGTACCTGCTCCACGGGCAGGCGACCGGCGTCTACACCTTCGACATTGCGACAATCCTGGCAAGCCTGCAACTCGGCCTGCTGCAACTCGACGCCGGCGCTGAACGGCTCATCTTTGGCCTGTTCTTCATCGGCTTTGCAGTCAAGGCGCCGATCTGGCCCTTCCATACCTGGATGACGACGGCGCACGCTGAAGCGCCATCGTCGGGCGTGGTCGATGTGATTGGATTGCTGATCAAAATTGGCGCGTATGGGTTGATCCGCTTCAATGTGCAACTCTTTCCGGCAACCGCCGCATGGGCGGCGCCAGCGGTCGGCGTGCTGGCGGTCATCGGCGCGCTGTACGCAGCGTGGATTGCGTACCAGCAGACCGATATGAAGCGCCTGCTGGCGTATGCCTCGGTCAGCCACCTGGGGCTGATTGTGCTGGGCATTTTTGCGCTGAATGCGCAGGGGATCGCGGGCGCGGTGGCGCACATGGTCAACAGCGCCCTGACAACCGGCGCGCTGTTCCTGGTGGTGGGAATGCTCGCGGCGCGGCGCGGATCGCGCGAACTAAAGGCGTTCGGCGGATTGTGGAAGGCGACGCCGTGGCTTGGCAGTCTGACGCTCCTGCTGGCGCTTGGCTCGATTGGGCTGCCTGGTCTGAACGGCTTTGTCAGCGAGTTCGCCATGTTGCAGGGCGCGTGGCGTTCGCCAGGGCTTGGCTGGCGCTACGCGCTGCCCGCTCTTTTCAGCGTGATATTTGCCGCAGTCTATCTGCTGCATATGTACCGGACGGCGTTTATGGGCGAGACGCCGCCGGAACTGGCGCAGGCGCCCGACGTGCGCCCGCGTGAACTGGCATTGCTGGTCGTCCTGGCTGCGCCGGTGGTTGTGTTCGGGTTGTATCCCAATCTGTTGTTCGGACCGATGCAGCAGTCGGTGACGCAAATTGCAGAGGGGACGCTGCCGTTTCTGGCGAGCCGTTGAACATTGCATTCTCGACGTGGAATAGCATACAGATGACTGAAATCACCATCCCTCCAATCGACTGGCGCGTGGCGGCGCAACTCAGCATCATCTTCGGCTGGGCGTCGGTGTTGCTGGTGATCGCCCTGTTTATACCGCGTTCCCGCACCCGCATCGTCGGGTATCTGGCGATTGCGGGAACAATCGTCACGGCGGCGGTTGGCGTTCCGCTGTGGGGCGTGAGCGCCGAGACCTTTAGCGGCATGCTGCGACTGGACGCCTATGGTCTGACGTTGAACTGGCTGTTTCTGGCGGCGGCAGCCATCACCATCATGCTGTCGCTCGACTATCTGCCGCGCCAGGGAATTGAGCGGAGCGAGTATTACGTGCTGGTGCTGTTCGCCACCGGCGGCATGATGCTGCTGGCGCAGGGCGCCGACCTGATCATTCTCTTTCTGGGGCTGGAACTGCTATCGATTGCGCTGTATGTGCTGACAGGCTTCGCCTACCCGCGCAACGCTTCGGAAGAAGCAGGGATGAAATATCTGTTGATCGGCGCGTTCGCCGGCGGTTTTGTCGTCTTCGGCATTGCGCTGCTGTATGGGGCGACCGGCAGCATGAACCTGCGCGTCATCGGCGAGACGCTGGCACAACAGGCGCTAACGCTCGAAGAACGAACGTATCTGCTGGCAGGCGCGGCGCTGGTTGTCGTCGGTTTCGGCTACAAAGTTGCGATGGCGCCGTTCCATATGTGGGCGCCTGATGTCTACGAAGGCGCGCCAACGCCGATCGCCGGGTTGCTCTCGGTCGGCAGCAAGGCGGCGGGATTTGCGGCGCTGCTGCGGTTCCTGGTCGAGGCGCTGGCGGGCGAATGGCAGATCTGGGCGCCGGTGCTGGCGGCGCTGGCGATTGCGACGCTGGCGGTCGGCAACATCGGCGCGCTGACGCAGCGCAATGTCAAGCGCATGCTGGCGTATTCGAGCATCGGGCACGCCGGGTACATTCTGTTCGGCGTGATTGCCGCTGGCGCGCCGGGCGGCATCGCCGGGCAACGCGGCGTTGAGAGCGTCCTGCTCTACCTGATCGCCTACACTTTTACAAACCTTGGCGCATTCGGCGTGCTGATCGCGCTTGAACATCGCGGCGAAGCGGCATGGGACATGAGCGACCTGGCGGGTCTGTGGAACCGGCGTCCCTGGCTGGCGGTCGCCATGGCGGCGTGCATGCTCTCGCTGGCTGGCGTCCCGCCGACCGCCGGTTTCTGGGGGAAGTTGTACGTGTTCACTGCCGCCTGGCTGGCGGGCATGGGCTGGATCACAGTGATCGGCGTCGTCATTGCCGCAATTGCGGCATTCTACTATCTACGTATCGTTGCGCACATGTTCATGGCGGAACCGGCGCGCGAAGCGCCGCTGCCGATGGATCGCGCCCTGCGCGTGGGTCTCGCGCTGGCGACGCTTGGCGTGCTGGTTCTGGGCTTCATCCCGACGCCTGCGATTGATCTGGTGCAGCGGGTGGCGTTGGGGGGGTAGGAGAACTGAGAGCCGAGAGCTGAGAACTGAGAACTCCAATCAGGGATCGTCGCCAAGTC
>JAUQOW010000289.1 GCA_030550675.1 Chloroflexota bacterium | reverse complement strand
CGTCGCACGCCTCGACCACCGCCTCAATCGTGGCGGTCAGGTCGGCGGGACGGAAGATGAACTCGTGATGATCAGCGGCGTAGCGTGCGGCGACGGCGCGGGCATAGCGCGTTTCGGAGAAGCGCGGCTCGTCGAAGCCAATCGAGAAGGTTTTGACTGGCGCGCTCATCTGTTCCGCCATCAGCGCCACAATGATCGACGAGTCGATGCCGCCGCTCAGGAATGCGCCGAGCGGCACTTCGGCGATCAGACGGCGCGCCACAGCGTCGCGCAACAGCACCCGCGCCTGCTCAATCGCCTCGGAGTCGCTCAGGTTTAGTTTCGGCTCGAAGGCGATCTGCCGCCAGCGCTCGATCTTCGGCGCTGCGCCCGCCTCGAAGACCAGTTTGTGCGCGGCTGGCAGTTGAAAGACGCCCTGAAACATCGTCAGCGGGTCTGGCGTGTACTGGAGCGTCAGGTAGTGATGGAGCGCCAGCGGCTCGACGCGCCGCTCGACCCACGGCGCCGCCAGGATGCACTTCGCCTCCGAACCCCAGAGCAATCCATGCACCGGACTGTACCGCCAGTAGAGCGGCTTTTTGCCCATCCCGTCACGTGCCAGCAGCAACCGTCGTTTCCGCCGGTCCCACAGCGCAAAGGCGAACATGCCGTTGAACCGCAGTAGCGCATCATCGCCCCATTGCTCGTAAGCGTGGACGATCACCTCGGTGTCGCTGGAGGTGGCGAAGCGGTGACCATGCTGCTCCAGTTCACGGCGCAACTCCTGGAAATTGAAGATTTCGCCGTTGAAGGTCACCAGCGTCTGCCCGTCTTCACTGGCAATCGGCTGATCGCCGCCGCGCACATCGATAATCGCCAGGCGCCGCATTGCCATGCCCAACCCGCCATCGACATAAAACCCGTCGCTGTCGGGTCCGCGATGGACGATGCTTTCGTTCATGCGCCGCAGCAGGTCTGCATCGACAGGTTGCTGGAGATCAGGCGTGGCAATGCCGCAGATGCCGCACATACGTCGCTCTTTTCCGCTATTGAATATCAACCCGGTCATGCTTGCTCAGCAACATCCCGAACACAGCGCGGAAGCGCTGATGAATCACAGGCTGCTGCCAGAGCGTGATAAGAAATGCAGGCAGATAGATCGTCGTCAGCAAATAGACTTCATTGACCCATAATGTATCAAAACTCAGCCAGATATAGTAGAACCCGATCCAGGAAGAGATGGTCAAAATCAGCATTTGTTGGCGTGTTTGCGGAATCGCCCACAGGAGCAACTGGTCATAAAAGAAACGGTGTTGAGGGATCAGAGTCATCAGGAAAAAGAGACGCGCTCTGACATCTCGCCAGAATAACCCGCTCAACAGAAATATCGGACCGAACCACGAAATCAGCGGAATAAAACCGTCATAGTTTCCGACCTGATCAATCCAGCGCCACAACCAGTCAGGCATCACGATAAACGGAATGATGCCCACGAACACCGTTATAAGCAGACGTAGCGGCGTCCAACTGATAGATAGGGCGACCGGCAAGGCGAGCGTTGGTTTCGCCAGTAAAACCGGTGCAACAATCGGCAAAAAGAGTGCGAGCATAAAGAATGGCGACCACTGAATGCTTTTGAGCGCCATAAAATACGCTGGCGACACAAAGACGATCAGTCGCCAGTACTGATCGTCGCGGATCAGGACATACGCCAGACACGCGCTCACTATTCCAAAGAGCAACACTAATCCCCAAACACCCGGAAACAACGCCCAGGGGAACACGATAATCGCGGCAGTCAGCGGATACGGTACGAGCATGATCGATGGTTCATGTCGATACGGGTCTCGCCCCTCCCAGAGATCGCGCGCGGCATTGAATGCCCATCCCATGTCGACCAGAACGCCATCAAGATGGTGCGGATGCAGCCTGATGAGAACAACAGCCGCAAGAACGCCTGCCAGGAAGGACATCCACACACGACGATGTGAAGTTTCAGGAATGACAGGTAAGCGCATCAACACGGCAGACAATCACGCTATACTCTTCCGCCTGCGCACAATTGGCGCAATCCTTCGTCAGGCTGCGTATCGTCGGGAATGGAATTACTGGTGCGCTTCGGGGATTTCTTCATCTGGATCAATCCCCAATGCACGCAATCGCGCCGCCAGCCGCTCGGCGCGCTGACGCTCCGCTTCGGCGCGCTGACGCTCCGCTTCGGCGCGCTGACGCTCCGCTTCGGCGCGCTGACGCTCCGCTTCGGCGCGCGCGTGTTCTTCCTCCGCACGCTGACGCTCCGCTTCCGCCCGCGCGCGCTCCTGCGCCGCCAGTTCCGCGCCCGTCGGGATCAGATTCCCCTCCTGGTCGCACCAGCGCAGCCACATTGCCTGCACCCCTTCATACTCCCCTTCCCACAGACGCACGCCCAAACCCACATCGCGCAGCCACGCATCGTCGCACGGCACATAGGTTCGCCCACGCAATTCATAGCAACGCAGCATCTCCTCACCCAGCAATCGCTGCGGATCGAAGATGATATAGTACCCGATGCCCAGTTGCGCATATCGCGTCTGTTTGCGGTCGGCCTCGCCCCCTTCGCGGTTCGACACGATTTCTACCACTGCATCGGGCGGCTTGGCGAAACGCCAGATGAAGTAGGAGCGATTCGGCTTGGGCCACAGATCCTCCGCCAGACGCACATCCAGGCTTAGCAGCACATCGGGCACAATCGCCGGTTCGCCTTCGCCGAAGAAGATTCCAACGTTCGCGGCGGCAAGAAGCGGACGTCCCAGGCGTTCGGCGACGTTGGCGCTGTAGAGCGGTTCGGTCAATAGACGCTGTTGCTTTTCACAGAAAAAGTTGAGGGGCGCGTCATCCTCGGTGACGAACTGCTCATAATCCGGCAGACATTCCGGCGGCGGCGGTCTGGTCGGGTCTAACTCCGGCAATGTCGCGGTCGTGGTCATTCTTCCCCCTCCTTGCGTTGCACTTCTGTGTGCATTCTACAGCATTGCTCGAACAAAGCATGGCGCCTGACCCCTATACCCTTCGAATAAGCGCCCACGAAGGCACGAAGGCGCAAAAGCTCCGTACCTGAAGATCAACCAGACGTTGGACAATCTCGTGATCGGCGTTGGCTTCGACAGGCTCAGCCAACGCCGGTTGAGCCTGTCGAAACCAACGCCGACCGCTCCACAGGTACAGGCGTGTTTGTTCAGGTTTAGATTGATCCTCCTATGAGCTCCGTTGATGATGGCTCGTCGTCTGTATCCGAGCGATGTTGCACCTAACCCGCCTCTGCGCCTTCGCGCCTTTGCGTCACCCTTTCCGAAAAACGCTCCAGCACGCTCACCGCGCCAGCAGCATAGAACTTCCGACACCCTGCGTCGCTCGCCAGCCGTTCAAAAATGTCCAGATACCGCTGCGCCACCGCCTCCCACGACATCCGTTCCGCCCGTCGCCGCGATGCGGCGCCCATCCGTCGCAGTGCGCGCCGATCCGACGCAAGCGCCATCAGGTGGTGCGTCAGCGTCTCGACATCGCCCCATGCGAAGGTCAGCCCATTCTCGCCTTCCTGCACCAACTCCGCCGTTCCGCCAGTGCGCGTGACAACCAGCGGCAGCCCGGCTGCCATGGCTTCGAGCGTCGCCACGCTCATCCCTTCGTTGTACGACGGCAGCACGAAGACATCGGCGCTCGCATAGTGTTCGGCGATCCGCTCGCGTGGCACGTACCCCGCAAACGTTACCAGATCGGCGACACCCAGGCGCTCTGCTTCAGCGCGGTACGCCTGTTCGGCGTCGCCGGTCCCGACGAGCTCGACCGTCGCTGCCACGCCTGCGTCGCGCAGGCGACGCAGCGCGGCGATCAGGTGACGCTGCCCTTTGCGCTCAATCAGGCGCGCCACACAGAGAATGCGCAGCGGACCATGCAGGCGCGGCGCGGCGACCCGGAATGCAGCCACATCCACGCCATTCGGCACAAGCGTCGGCGTGATCGACGGATCGACGCGCCGGATCATGGCGGCTTCATCGTCGCACTTCGCTACGACCAGCCGCGCCCGCCGCCACACCGCGCGAATAAACGGCGTCAACACGGGATACAGCCAGCCGTAGCGCTCCTCAAAACCGGGAATATCCGGTCCGCACACCCGCACCAGGTACGGCAGCCTGGTCAGCGAGCGCAGCGTCAGCGCGACGCCGCCAGCCGGCACGGCGCTCCAGGCGAAGCAGAAATCGTAAGGCATCGCGCGATGCCGCGCCAGCGCGGCTGGCAACACCCCGGCAGCGTAGGTCAGCAACTCGCGATTCGACGAGTGGTGCAGATCGCGGTTGTTGACCGGAACCTTGTAGATCTGAATGCGCTCGCTGAACTGCTCACGCTCCGGTCGGATTCCCAACGCCGCAGTAAACAGGTCAATCTCCAGATCAGCGACATGGGCGAAGCGCTGCAACAGCGCCCGGTTGACCGTCCCTGTGCCGCCGCCGAGCGGCGGGAACTCATTGTTGAGCATCAGAATGCGCATTGTTCCTTGTCTCACTCCCCTCCAACCACTCGCCGCACGACATACAACGGGCGCTGTTTGACTTCCTCAAAAATGCGCCCCACATACTCGCCAATCACGCCGATGGTGATCAGTTGAATGCCGGACAGGAAGAAAATCGCCACGATCAGCGTCGGGAAGCCGGGCGGGGTCAGCCCGAAGGCAATGCGCTGCACGGCGTACACGATCGCCAGCGCAATCGAGATCGCCGAGACGAGGAACCCCAGCATCGTGATAATCCGCAAGGGCACGAAACTGAACGACACAATTCCATCAAGCGCCAGGTAGGTCAACCGGCTCAGCGTATATTTTGGCTTCCCCGCATGTCGTCCCTGGCGGTCGTAGGGCAGCCCGATCTGCCGCATGCCGACCCAACTGCGAATGCCGCGCACGAAACGGTTCCGTTCCGGCATCGCCGTCAGCACATCGACGACGCGCCTGTCCATCAGGCAGAAGTCGCCAGCGTCAAGCGGAATGTCAATGTTGGCGATCCGCCGCAGCATGCGGTAGAACAGCGCATACGCCGCGCGCAGCAGCAGATTCTCCTTGCGACTCGCGCGCACCGCATACACGACATCGTACCCTTCGCGCCAGCGCGCAATGAACTGAGGCAGCACCTCCGGCGGGTCCTGTAAGTCGGAGTCCATGACGATCACGCCATCGCCGCGCGCGTGGTCCAGTCCGGCGCTGATTGCAATCTGGTGTCCGAAGTTGCGCGCCAGTTCAACGACGACGACTCGCGGGTCGCGCGCTGCCAGCGATAGCAAAATATCCCGACTGCCGTCCCGACTCCCATCGTCCACAAACACCAGTTCATACGGCTGCCCTTCGGCGTCCAGCACGCAGGTCAGGCGCTCGTAGAGCGCCTGGAGATTCTCACGCTCGTTGAAGACCGGCATGACAACCGAGAGATGCGGACGCGACTGC
>JAUQOW010000288.1 GCA_030550675.1 Chloroflexota bacterium | reverse complement strand
ATGAGTTCCTGCGCTGGGGGCAGCAGGCGTTTGCGAATTTCCGCGTGGTGCCGCCAGCCACCGGCATCTGCCATCAGGTAAACCTGGAATACCTGGCGACGGTGGTGATGACGCGCGACATCGACGGTGAACTGGTTGCCATGCCGGATACGCTGGTCGGCACCGATAGTCATACGACGATGATCAACGGTCTGGGGGTGTTGGGTTGGGGCGTTGGCGGCATCGAAGCCGAAGCTGTGCTCCTGGGGCAGCCGCTGGCGATGCTGATGCCGGAGGTCGTCGGGGTGAAACTGACCGGCGCGCTGCGCCCTGGCGCCACTGCAACCGACCTGGTGTTGCGCGTGACGGAGATGCTGCGCAAACACGGCGTGGTGGATAAGTTCGTCGAGTTTTGCGGTCCCGGGTTGAGTTCGTTGAGCCTGGCGGATCGTGCGACAATTGCGAATATGGCGCCAGAATACGGCGCTACCTGCGGCTTCTTCCCGGTTGACGCCGAGACCCTGGCGTACCTGCGCGGGACCGGTCGCTCCGACGATCTGGTGGCGCTGGTCGAGGCGTATTGCCGCGAGCAGGGGCTGTTCCGCACCGACGACTCGCCCCTCCCGGAGTTCAATACGCTGCTCGAACTCGATCTGAGCACCGTCGAACCAAGCGTCGCCGGTCCGCGCCGTCCGCAGGACCGCGTGCCGTTGACGAATCTCAAGGAGTCGTTCAACCAGGCGATGCGGAAGGTGTTTGGGCGCGATGTGCCGGAGTATGCGGGGAATGGCGAGCGTCAGCGCGAACGCCGCGATCTGTACGCGGCGTCGCGCGTGCCGGTGACGCTGAACGGGCGTGAGACGTCGCTGACCCACGGTTCGACCATCATTGCCGCCATCACGTCCTGCACCAACACCTCGAACCCGTCGGTCATGATCGCCGCCGGGCTGCTGGCGAAGAGGGCGGTCGAGAAAGGGTTGAGCGTGCCGCCCTATGTGAAAACCAGCCTGGCGCCGGGATCGCGAGTGGTCAGCGAGTATCTGGCGCAGTCCGGCTTGCAGGCGTATCTCGACCGGTTGGGGTTCAACGTCGTCGGATACGGCTGCACCACCTGCATCGGCAACAGCGGTCCGGTCGCTGACGAAATCGCGCAGGCGGTCAAAGAGGGCAACCTGGTGGTCAGCGCCGTGCTCAGCGGCAACCGCAACTTCGAGGGGCGCATCAACCCGGTGGTGCGCGCCAACTACCTGGCGTCGCCGCCGCTGGTCGTCGCTTTTGCGATTGCCGGAACAGTGGACATCGACATGAACCGCGAGCCGCTTGGCGTCGGCGCCGATGGCGAACCGGTCTACCTGGCGGACATCTGGCCCCCGGCGGAGGAAGTTGCTGAAGTGATGGCGGCATCGCTCAACGCCGACCTGTTCCGTCAGCAGTACGCGAATGTCTTCACCGGCAACGAAACCTGGAACGCCATTCCGGTGAGCGGCGGCGATCTGTATGCCTGGAACCCCGACTCGACGTACATCCAGAACCCGCCATACTTCCGCAACATGACGCGCGAAGTTCCGCCGTTGTCGTCGATCCGGGGGGCGCGCGTGCTGGCGTTGCTGGGGGATAGCGTGACGACGGATCACATCTCGCCAGCGGGGAGCATCGCCAAAGACAGCCCGGCTGGTCAGTATCTGATCGCGCGCGGGGTGCAACCGGCGGATTTCAACTCCTACGGCGCGCGGCGCGGCAACCACGAGGTGATGATGCGCGGCACGTTCGCCAACATCCGCCTGCGCAACGCTCTGGTTCCCGGAGTGGAGGGCGGCTACACCATCTACCTGCCGACCGGCGAGCAGATGAGCATCTACGATGCTGCGATGCGCTATCATGCGGACGGCACGCCGCTGCTGGTGCTGGCGGGCAAGGAGTATGGAACTGGCTCCTCGCGCGACTGGGCGGCGAAGGGAACGTTCCTGCTCGGCGTGCGCGCAGTGATTGCCGAGAGTTTTGAGCGCATTCACCGCTCGAACCTGGTGGGCATGGGGGTGCTGCCGCTGACGTTTATGCCAGGCGAAAGCTGGCAGTCGCTCGGCATTACCGGGCGTGAGATTTTCACCATTGAGGGGATTGAAACGCTGCGGCCCGGACAGGAACTGACCGTGCGCGCGCAACGACCTGACGGTTCAGAGTTCACGTTCCTGGTGAAAGCGCGGATCAACTCGGAAGGGGAACTCGCGTACTACCGGCACGGCGGCATTCTGCATTACGTGCTGCGCCAGCTGGCGGAGCAGGAAGAGCCAGCGGCGGTGTGAGCGCCAGGAACTGAGAACTGAGAACCGAGAACTGAGAACCGAGAACTGAGAACCGAGAACCGAGAACCGATAGGAAGATCAATCTAAACTGGACAAACACGCCTGTACCTGTGGAGCGGTCGGCGTTGGTTTCAACAGACTCAACCGGCGTTGGCTTCGACAGGCTCAGCCAACGCCGATCACGAGATTGTCCAATATCTGGTTGATCTTCCTATCCGTAGCCTGCGACTTTGGTCGCCGGGCTACAAGGCGGATAGCGGAATAATTCTTCAAGAACCATCCGCCGCCGGGCGGACTCCAGCAGCGCCGGACTATATTCTTGTCGCGCAATAAGCATCGAGTTGACCAATCTGTGTATCATGCGGATAGCGCAACTCGTCACCCGTTACTGGTTCCTCATCACCACCTATGGATGCGCCGCGTCGAGCATTGTTGACAATTGTTCCTGGACTGGATTATGCCGCGCTGATTGCGTTCCTGGAGGCGCAATCAGATGTTGCGGCGGCGTATCTGTTCGGCTCAGTGGCGCAGGGACGCGCTGCGCCCGGTTCGGACATCGACCTCGCCATTCTGCTGCGTCCGCTGGAGGCAACGGTTTCGCTCGAACGCCGGTTGCAGTTGATGGAGGGGATCGAGCGCTGTGCAGAGCGGCGCGTGGATGTGGCGACGCTCAACGATGCACCGTTGCTTGTGCAGCGCGAAGTCCTGCAACACGGACGGCTGCTCTATGAACGCGATCGCGCGGTGCGCGTCGAGTTCGAGGTGCGCACCGGAAAGCTGGATGCCGACCTTGCGCCGATGCGCGCTTTCTTCGCTCAGGCGCTATTCCAGGAGATCCGCGATGGAAGATTCGGGCAAAGACGACGTCGTTCTTGAGCGCTTAATCGCATTGAGGAATGAAATTGCATATTTGCGCAGCGAAGCAAGAGAAGCCGCCTCTGTTCAGGCATACGCAGGCAACATGCGTCTCAAGCGCGCTGTTGAACGCAGTTTGCAGGTTGCCGTCGAGATCTGCCTCGATATTGGAAGGCGTATTATCGCACTATGCTGCGTGTGCATCTGGCGTTGGCTTCGACAGGCTCAGCCAACGCCAGGCGCACATCTCAACATCAGGCGCAGGAGCTGTCATCCAACAGCATTACAAAGCGGACAACGGCTCTCACTCGCTTATAGGATACGAACAGACAATCAATTCCTCCACATATCCGCGTTTGCTGCCGTCGCAATTGATCTTGCGGCTGGCATACACGACGGACGAACTGACCGCGCGCGCAGCGTACAGCTCGCGGGTCAGCGGCGTTAGCGAGTTGCTCAACATCACATAGACGCCGCGCTCGCCAAGTTCCGCAAAAACCTCTGCCAGGCGGCGCTGATCGTCAGGACCGAAGGTTTGCCCGGTGTAATGGGTGAACGACGCGGTCGCGCTGGTTGGCACATAGGGCGGATCGAAATACACGAAATCGCCTGGCTCGGCATAGTGCAGCACTTCGCTGAAGTCGCCGACGCGCAATTCGACGTTCCGCAGCGCGGCGCTGACCAGGCGGAGGTTCTGCGGGTCATAGATCATCGGGTTCTTGTAGTAGCCGAACGGCGCATTGAACTGCCCCTTGCGATTGAGGCGGTACAACCCGTTGTAGCAGGTGCGGTTGAGGAAAATTGTGCGTGCGGCGCGCTCAATCTTGCTGCGCTGCGCGAAGTCCGGCTGACGATCCCAGTTGCGCACCTCAAGGAAATACTGCGGATCGAGGCGATGGCGATGGTGCCAGCGCAGCGCCGTGATCAGCGACTCGACATCATCACGGATGACTTCGTAGCAGACCATCAACTCAGGGTTGTAGTCGCTGAGCACCGCGCCATTGCGCAGCATGCCGCTGTTGTAGAGATGGAAGAAGAGCGCGCCGCCGCCGACGAACGGCTCGTGGTAGCGCCGAAAGCGCGGCGGAAGGCGACGCGCCAGTTCCGGGATCAGTTGCCCTTTGCCGCCAGCCCACTTGATGAACGGGCGCGCCTGCGGCGGGGCTTCGCGCGCGAGAGATGCCTGCACAATACCACCGATGCAACAAAGCACGTCTTCATTGTGTCTGGCGATTATAACACAGCCAGGATCGCTGCGGGCTAAAGCCCCCGCTGAGAGCGTGCAAGCCCCTGCGGGGCTTCCATGCCTTGAGCGCGGGCTGGTGAAGTTCAGCCCGTAGTCCGGTACGCCGGGGCGCGGCGGGCAGCGATCGGGAAAGCCCCGCAGGGGCTTCAATGCACTGAGCCCACAGAACGCGCGGCGCAGCGGCACAGGCCTGCCAGCCTCATTGAGAAGGCGTTGTCCGCGTCTCGACGCCTTTGCCAACCTTATCCCTCCGCCCTCGCAAGTGTAGAATTTTTGGAGTGCGAGGGGTGTTTGCTGCGCCCCCAATGCCTTTTCCCCTCATCCCCCCGCTCCCTTCTCCCGCCCCCCCCTTTGCCCCCCGCACGCGGGGGGTTAGGGGGAGAAGGGGGAGTTTGCTCATCCTGATGCCTGAAACGAGCGATGCACCACGAGGGTTTGCCGGAGAAATCTCCGCTCGTGAGGACGCCTCGCCCCTCGCACACGTGTGCGGATGTGGTACAATGGCAGCGTGCAGGATCGCCTGACCGCCGCGCCCTGCCCGATAACCTGACTGACCAGGGAGGACCCGCGATGACCCAGACCACCATCCTTACTGCGCCGCCGACAGCGCCGCACGCCGACGATCCGTTCCGCTACGGCTGGCGCTACGTGCTGCGCCCGACCCCCGACGATCCCCATCACTTCGACCAGGTTCCGCTCACCCTCGAAGATGTCCTGCACCCGGAAGTGGGAGATTTCATCGTGCACAGCGACCGCCACGAGACCGACCGGATGTACCTCACCGCCGTCTTGCGCGCGCGCCTTGAGGAATCGGGCGCCGCGATTGTGCTCAGCGATGTGCGGATTGCGTGGGATATCCCCGACCTGCGCCCGCACGGACCGGATGTCATGGTCATTCCCGGCGTGCGGGAACGGCGGAACTGGAGCACGTTCGAGGTGGCGGTCGAAGGTGTGCGTCCGGCGCTGATCATCGAAATCACCTCGCCGGAGACGCGCGAGAACGACCTGGAACGCAAAGTGGAACACTATGCGCGGGCAGGCGTGGCGCAATACGTGATTGTGGACGACCTGAGTCGCGGC
>JAUQOW010000287.1 GCA_030550675.1 Chloroflexota bacterium | reverse complement strand
TTGCGCACTTGCTGGACATCAATAAACGGATCAAGGCGCAGCACGATGGACCGTTGGCGCGCATCCCGACCAGCGCCTGGCAACCCGGCGAAACCTACCGCAGCCGTGCAGCCATCCTCGCGCCGCCAGAAACGCCGCTGGCGTCATACCGTCTCATCATCGGCGTGTACGACCCGCGCACTGGCGAACGGCTACGGCTGGAGGACGGACGGGATGGATGGGAGGCGCTGGCTCTGGTTGCAGCAGAAACTCGCTGAACAAACGCAACACGCAGCGTAGCAACAATGGGTGTGGGACATGAGCGCCGCTCTGTCAGATGCCTGGGAAATGGTACAATAGTTGAGCGAGGTTATGCTTCAGCGTGCGCCGAAGAGGCGGTCTTGTATGCGAATTGATCTCATCGTGTGCCCTGAATATGTTAAGGAGAAGCTTGAGTCGAAACACGGCGTGACCTGCCGCGAAGCCCAGCAAGTCTTACTCGGTCAGCCGCGTGTCCGTTTCGCAGAACACGGCCACACCCAGGGCGAAGACGTCTATGCCGCTTTTGGTCAGACGTTCGGCGGCAGGCATCTGGCGGTTTTCTTTATCTATAAACCGGCAACCAAAACAGCGGTGATCATCAGTGCGCGCGACATGAGCGACAAGGAGCGCAGATCCTATGGACGCAAATAAACTGAGCAGCATCTCACAGGCAGACACCGATGAAAAGATCGGCGAGTTCTGGGATGCCCATGACTTTACCGATTTCGACAATCCGGCTGCACCCGATGTCGTGGTGGAAATCACCCGTGCCGTGCCGATTGAAGCCGAGTTATTTGCAGCCCTTGAAAAGCATGCCCGGCAACGCGGCGTGCAGGTGGAGACGCTGGTCAACCTCTGGTTGCAGCAGAAACTTACTGAGCAAACGCAACACGCAGCGTAGCGTCCTCAGCCTTACTCGAGCGCGATGTCCAATATGAAGCTCATTCGTGAAGTCGAGAAAGCGCGAAAGGCGAAGCGCGACTCTGGCGCCTGACCCCCCTACCCCGCCCGCTCCTCGACGAGCGACGCCTTCACCGCCGGACGCGGCACGCGCAGGCGCATCCAGCTCAGACCGGCGATCCCCACCGCCAGCAGCACGACGAACAGCGCCTCGTAACTGACGAGTTCGGCGAGCCACCCGGAGAGGAGCGGTCCCGCCGCTGCGACCGGCGCCATCACGATGTTCGAGACGCCGATGTAGGCGGGGCGCTGCGCTGGCGGCGCAAAACTGAACACCAGCGTGAAGCCGGAGAGAATATACCCTGCCTGCGAAAAGCCGACCAGCACGAAAATGACATAGAACCAGACCGGCGATGGCGTGATCAGCGCCAGCAGGATCGCAACCAAACCTACTGCTGTTGAGAGTTCCAGCACCTGTTTATGCCCCCAGCGGTCCGCCAGCCCGCCGAGGAGCGGGTCGCTCACCGCCTGCGCCGCCAGCAGCGCCGCAGTGAACCCGCCGACGTCGGCGCCGGACAGGTTGAAACGCTCCAGCCCCAGCGCAGTGATGAAATTGTGCCCCACGAGCGCCAGCGCGATGCTGACTCGCCCGATCAGGTAGTTGCGAAACGGAATATCGCGCTCAAGAAGCGGACGCACGCCGCGCAGGAACGAGGTCAGCGGCTGCGCTGGCTGCGGCGGCAGCGCCGGTTCGACAGTCGCCGCCAGGAAGATGAACGATACGACCATTGAGCCAAAGCAGATGAGCGACAGAATGCCGACGCTCTGCGGAAAGGGAAAGGCGGTCAGCACCCACGCAGCAACCGCCGCGCCGCCGATGCCCAGGAAACCGCCGAGCCCACTCTGCAACCCGAAGAAAATTCCCCAGCGGTTGCCGGGGATGACCCGCGCAATGAAGTCCTGCCAGGGAATGGACGCAAACCCGGCGGCAATGGCATGGACGGCGTAGCAGCAAAAGAAGATCGCCAGCAGACCGGCGCCGGGCAGATCGGGCCAGAGGATCAGCGCCAGCCCCAGGATCAGGAATGGCAGACGCTCGAAGAGCGTCGCTGCCAGCAGGATCGGTTTGCGCTGCGGCATTGCCGCCACGATTGGCACAATGAACAGACCGGGCAGAAACCACCCGGTGTAGTTGATTGTCGGGATCAACCCCTGTAGCCAGCGTTCGGGTGACAGACGTTCAACAAAGAGCGGCAGCACGGTAAAGCGTGACACCATGCTCAAGCCCAGGTAGAATGTTCCGCCATCAAGAACGTTGAGCCAGAAATTGCGCGCAGCATGGCGCCTGACGACCGCCTCAGCCTGGGCGGTCATCATTGCATGTGGGTCAGCCATATTTTCCTTCTTTGCCTCAGTGGAGCGATGGGGCGGCGACGCAGACTATCATATCACAGGATGGGAGATTCGGTCTGTGAGAGCGATCAACCTGAATCTGGACAAACGAGGACGTGGAGCGGCTGGCGTTGGCTGAGCCTGTCTTATCACCTGTCACGCATCACGCCTCATGCCTCGCGCTTGCCGGCTGCACCACCCCCTCGTCGCGCCTGCGCTCGGCGGCAGCCTGCGCAATCAGTCCACGCGGCGCCAGGAGCGTCACCAGCAGCCCCAGCGCTGCTGCAATGAATGCTACGACGAACACGCCGCTGATACCGGCGCCGAGTGCGGCGCGCAATGCATCGTTTACAGCGATGTCGCCACCCAGCGGATCGATCAGACTGTTAAGCGATATGGATGCGTCGAGACCCGCCGCTGCCAGCCGATTGGTCACCGTTGCGCTCAAGACCGCGCCCATGATGCCGATGCCGAATGCACCGCCAATGCTGCGGCTGAACTGCAGGGTCGAGGTGGCCGTTCCCAGTTTGCTGCGCTCGACTGAACTCTGCACCGCGATCAGAAACGCCGGGATTGAGAACCCCATGCCGAATCCCATCAACCCCAGGTAGACCATCAACAGCAGACGATTGGTCTGCGCATCAACAAACATAAGCGGGAACGAGCCGACGACCAGCGCCGCCATCCCTGCGAGTGCGATTGAGCGATACCCCACTCGCAGCAGCATGCGCGTCCCAATGATGCTGGAAAAGACCCACGCCAGCAGCATGGGCATGAGCGCCGCACCCGCCTCGGTAGCGCTTGTTCCCAGCACTCCCTGCACATAGAGCGGCACGAACGTCGCGCCGCCAAAGACGGCGCATCCGGCAAGGATGCCGTGTCCGCAGGCGACCATGAACATCCGGTCGCGGAACAAACCGATGGGCAGCACGGGATCGCTGGCGCGCCGCTCGACCCATGCCAGCGCGCCGAACATGACCAGCGCGCCAAGCAGCGTCGGCAGCGCCCATGGTGCGCTCAGATCGGTCAGGCTCAGGAGCAGCGCCACCGCTCCGGCAGTGAGCAGCGCTGACCCGGCGTAGTCAATCGAGCGTTGTGGAGCGTCGTGGGCGCGCGCGCGATCAATCCAGGCGAACCAGACGATTGCTGCGGCTATCAGTCCGGGAATGATATTGATCCAGAAAATCCACTGCCACGATACCTGGTCCACAATGAATCCGCCAAGCAGCGGACCAATGATCGACGATACGCCCCATACGCCCGAAAATAGCCCTTGTAGCCGGGCGCGTTGCTCCAGCGAAAACAGATCGCCAATAATGATGAACGCCAGCGGCAGCAACCCGCCCGCTCCGATGCCCTGGATGGCGCGAAAGGCGATCAATTGCGGCATGGAGGCTGCCAGCCCGCACAGCGCCGATCCGACCAGAAAGATGATCATCGCCGCCACAAACACCGGTCGACGACCAAACAGATCGGAGAGTTTCCCGTACAGGGGAACCATCGTCGTGGAGGCGAGCATGAAGGCGGTAAACACCCAACTGTAACTTTCAAGACCTCCTAACTGACTGACAATCGTCGGCATTCCAGTGCTGACGACAGTTGACTCCATCGATGCCAGGAACAGACTGAGCATCAGTCCGGCGGTGATCAGAATCGTGCGCTGTGATGACACTTTGGCTCCTTAAGAAAATGATCGCGGCGATTCACCGCGAACACCCATCCCTGGTTATTGTACCATGCGTGGGCAGCGAGGGCGCGATACGCCCTCTGCGGGGTGCAGGCGTGAATGGTCTGACGGTTGAAGCCCTGACTGAGAGCATGCCTGCCCCGCGGGGACGTCAATGTCCTGAGCGAGAGATTGAGCCCGCAGATCAAAGAACGCACGACCGGGCAGTACGGGTTTACCGGATTTCTTAATCGTTCGCCCGTGGCTCTTAGGAAGATCAACCAGATATTGGACAATCTCGTGACCGGCGTTGGCTTCGACAGGCTCAGCCAATGCTAACCGCTTCGCAGATGCAGGCGTGATTGTCCAGGTTTTCGTTGATCGCTCTATCAGAAGAGCAAGGAGCAGATATATGGGCTTAACACAGCGACAAATCAACACCCTGCTGTTCATCTTGATCCTCGCGGGCGCCCTCGTTAGTCTGATAGATGTACTCAGTCGCGAAGCCCTGGTGATCTCACGTGTAGGGTACGCCGTTGCCGCCGTGCTGACAGCAGGGCTGCTGATCGCATACCGTCGCGGATGGGAATACGCCCGCCACGCAATGGCGCTCGCTATCACGCTCGCAGTCGCTTTCTTCACCGATGAACCATACATCTCACAGCAGATGGATCTGCTCCATGCCGTTCCAATGGTCGTCGCGCTGGTGCTCACCGGACCGCGCTGGCTGGCGTTCAATGCTGTGCTGCTGCTGGTTATTCTGCTCTTTCGTGGCGAGTGGAGCGGCGTCTACACCAGACCGGTCAATCTGGCGGTCTATACAGTGCTTGCCGGCGGCATGGCGCTCAGTCGCCTGGCGGTAGACAACGCGCAACGTCTGGAAGAGGCGCGCCGAATTGCTGAGGAGGAACGATCGCGCACGGCGGATGCGCTGGCGCTGGCGCAGCAGCGCGCTGAGGAACTGGAACGGCGCAATGCGGAACAGGAGCAGTTGCTGCAGTTAATCTCCGATTTGGAAACGCCTGCCATTACAATTGCCGATGGCGTGCTGCTCGCGCCGGTGGTCGGTCGCCTCGATACGCGCCGTGCGCAGGCGCTGAACCAACGCCTGCTGGAAACGGTTGCCCGCCAGCGTGTGCGCCTTGTTATCCTTGACATCGCTGGCGTCTCGCTTGTTGATGAATCGGTCGCACATAGCCTGATCCAGGCGGCGCAGGCGCTGCGCCTGGTTGGATGTCGGGTGGCGATCAGCGGCATTTCGCCCGCTGTTGCCGCAACCCTGGCATCGCTGGACATTACGCTTCCAGATGTCCACACCTGCCGCTCACCGCAGGAGGCGCTGTCACTGCGTCTGTGAAAAATGGTATAATCCGCATAAGCCTCATTGCAGCGAGATGCGTGTATGCGGATTGCCATTTTTACCGAGACCTTCCTGCCCAAAATTGATGGCGTGGTCTCGGTGCTCTGTCTTGCGTTGCAACACCTGCGAGACAAAGGACACGAGGTGTTGCTCTTTGGTCCCCCGGATATGCCTGACAC
>JAUQOW010000286.1:1091-5519 GCA_030550675.1 Chloroflexota bacterium | reverse complement strand
GTGCCTGCCTGAATCCGCGCTTGCGCCAGCGTTCGGCTATTGTGAATGCGTTCCCGCGCTCCCTCATGCTCCCGATACAAACCATACTCAATGCGTCGCTGGCGCTCATCGAACTCCGGCAGACGCAGCTGAACGATCAGGGTCTGGATGACGTCGCCAATCGTCTGATCTGATTCGCGGGTGACCGTTCTGCACTGCGACGGTCCCCACCACACCTCAAATTCATAGGTCACGTTGCGGGTTTCCTTGCGCTCTATCTGGATTGATCCGGGAAGCGAGCCTGTTTCGTCATAAGGCTCGGAATATCGCTATGGATGCGCGGCGCGGATCATCGCGCGCGTTGCTTTGCGCCGATGCGCACTGGTCTTCGTTTCGGGCGCTATTATATTCGCCCGCTTTCGGCTCTTTTTCGGTCAACTTGTCATAAGCGCAAGCTCGACGCGCTGCAACCCGGCGCTGGTTATGCGCTGTTAGCGGGCGTGATGTGCGTCCATCCAGCGCACAACCGCGTCGTCGGCATCGGGCGGAGCGCCGAGGGCGCGGACGTAGCGACGATAGGCGCGCTCCATCTCGCTGATGCGTTGCTGACGCGCCAGGCTGCGCAGCAGCCAGAGCGTGATCTGCTCATCCGACGGGTCGAACCGCAACCCCTGGCGACAGACCGCCACGCAACGGTCGTCGTTGCCGTCGAGGTGCGCCTGTTCTGCCTGACGTTCGATTGCGTTTAGAAATGCGTTGAGCAGTTCGGCGCGCCGTTCATCAAGATCGTCGGCGGCTATCTCGACGTTTGCCATATAGTTACCGTTATAGAGGGCGCAAGCGTTACGATAGATTGGCGCCGCCATTGCCAGGTTGTACTCGCTCTCCGTCTGTTCAGCGACGCGGATTGCCTGCTCAAACGCCTGAACATCGCTGGTATATGCAGAGGGTTGCAGGATGTAGCGACCGCCAGCATACGCCAGCGCGCGCTTTGCCAGTTCTGCTCCGCCAAATTGTTCAATCATGCGACGCAGCGCTGTCAGGGTGCGCGAGAGAGCGCCTGCATTGCGAACCCTTTGCCACACAGCGTCCAGTATTTCGTCTGGTGTGGCGCCGTGGCGTCCACGATGCACGAGGTATGCCAGAACCGCTTGCATCTTGCGGCTGCCAGCGCGACTCCCGTTGGATTGTGTCCAGTGATGTGGAAGAAGCTCCTGGTTGCCGATGTAGACGCGGAATGCGCCAAGACATTCGATATGAATGCCGCGAAAGGGGCGGTAATCTACGGGATGTCCGCTGTGGCGCTCCAGCGTGCGCAGCGCCTCCTCCGCTTCGTGGCGTATGCGCGGATCGACGTGGCTCAATCGTCGGCGTAACAGAGTAAAGGTGTGCGTACCGAAGGTCGCCATCAGGATTAGCGTCGCCTGACGCTGAACTGACTCGTCAGGGTGGATCAAGAGCGGCAGGCACAGATCGATCAGATCTGGTCTCATATGAATGCGTGACTGCTCTCTCGTCTACATACATACGTGCATATTCAGATCCGCCTGCGGTGTCACTGCGCACAGTAGCGAAGCATCGAATACGGAGAGTGCTTCGGCTACCGCTCCTCTTGTCACGCTACGCTTGCGGCAGGCGCTGCACTCGAGCGGGCGCTGCGCTTATGGCGAGCGTAACATGGTGCGCCGTACAATGACGTAAGATCGACGCTCTTCCCATCGTATGGTCGGAAATGTGAGAGTGTGTCAGTTCTATGGTCGGAAATGCGAGAATATATTGGTTCTGCGCTGCACAGAGCGAAACGCCTCTGTACTATAACGCAGCAATATGAGTAAATATATCATGATATGCAGCAGGATACAATGCATATGCGAGGGTTGTTGCATAGATGGTCACGAATGAGGTAAGATGACAATCATGCCGCTCACCATTCTCCCAACCCATCCAGGCTCATCCCTGCGCAACGCGCTCGCCGCTGCGCTCGGCGACGCGGCAGAGGCGGCATGGCTGATCGCGCGCGGCGGCGTATGGGTAAATGGCGTCCGCGTTCGTGACCCGGAGGCGCTATTGCCTGCTGATGCCGCTATTGTCGTGCAGCGTCCGCCCGACGGCGTCTACCGTGATCCGGTTGTCACGCCAGAGATGATTCTGTACGAAGATGACGACCTGATTGCCCTCGACAAGCCCGCAGGCGCATATGTCGAGGCGACGCCATGGGATGCGGAGGGGCATGTGCGCGCGGCGCTGGCGCGTTTCCTGGCGGCGCGTGACGGATCAGCGCCGCCGTTGCATCTGGCGCATCGCCTCGACCGCGACACGTCGGGCGTGCTGCTCCTCTCGAAAACACCCGACGTCAACGCTGCGCTGCAACGCGCTTTTCACGAAGGAGCAGTGCAGAAAACCTATTTTGCTCTCTGCGCCGGGCTGCCCGCCTTCGACGAGATCGAGATCGAAACCGGGCACGGGCGCGGACGCAGCGGCATCTTTCGCGTTTTTCCGCGCGAAGACATTGGGCGTGCTCTGCCGCAGGGCGGAACGGTCAAAGCCATGCGCACCCGGCTGAGCGTCATCCGGCGGATGGAGGATGCGGCGCTGGTGCGCGCCATTCCTCTCACCGGGCGAACCCATCAGATTCGCCTGCACCTTGCCTTCCTGGGGCATCCGCTGATCGGCGATGTCAAATACGGCGGACCATCTACGTGGCGCGGCATGGCTGTGCAGCGCCATCACCTGCATGCCTGGCGGCTCGAACTGCCGCACCCGCGCACCGGCGCGCCGCTGATTATTGAGTCGCCAATGCCAGATTGGGTACAGTAAAAGCGTCTGCTCTTCTTCTCGGAGAGGCGCATGCAAAGACGCAAAGGCGCGAAGGCGCAAAGTGTTTTGCTAGAGGAAATTATTCACTTCTTCGCCACAGCATGTGTTTGTTTGCCAGCGCTGCTTGTTGACCTATTCGCTTATTTTCGCTGCCGCTGTTTGTTTATTCGTCGCCCCATTCGTTTATCCATCGCCGCCATTCGTTGCCCCATTCGTTTATTCGTTGACCGGTTCGCTTCTTTCACCGGCTGATCGTCGGGGTCATGGTCGCCGCAGGCGCAAACATCCGCGACGCGATGTAGTTGGCGATCCCTTCAGCGTTGGCGTACTCCATATTCGCCAGCACAATAATCGTCGCCCGTTCATCAGGGTAGCGGGCAAAGAATGTGGCGACGCCGGTCATGTTGCCGGGATGGCTGATACGCCGCCGTCCGTCGATGGTTTCGATTTTCCAGCCAAAACCGTAATTGCGCAATGCCGGGGTGAACATCTGATCCAGTTGCGCGCGCGACAGCGCCGCTTCGGTGTAAAGCGCCTGATCCCAGCGGAAAAGATCGCCGACTGTCGAATACAGCCCGCCGGAAGCGTAGAGCGTTGAGGCGTCGAGAAAGCCGGATTTTTTGCCGGGAGTGACATATCCCTGCGCGCCGCCGATGATTGCGCCGCGATTGGTATCATACCCGGTGTCGGTCATGCCGAGCGGCGCAAAAAAGCGTTGCTCCAGGTAATCGGCGTATTCCATGCCCGACACGCGCTCGATGATCAGCCCCAGCAGCACATAATTCGAGTTACAGTAGTGGTAAAGCGTGCCCGGCGCGAAACTGAGCGGAAAGTTGCGGAACCGATCGACCAGTTCCTGCGGCGTTGCAGGGTTCATTTCGGTCGGCTCGAAGCTAGCAAAGGCAGTGTAGTCCACCAGCCCGGACGTATGCGTCAGCAGGTGGCGGATCGTCAGCGGCTTCCAGGCGTCGGGGCAGGGGTCGAGATAGGGGCAGATCGCGTCATCAACAGTCAGTTTGCCATCCTGCTGCAAGGCGAGAATGGCGGCGGCGGTGAATTGCTTGGTGATCGATGCGAGGCGGAAGCGCGTTCGCACCGTGTTGGGAACATTGTCATCAGCGTTGCCGTACCCCCGTGCAATCACCACCTCGCCGTTCCGTGCGACGAGCACCGCACCCTGGAACTGCCCGCTACTCGTGAGACCGGTCAGATACGCATCGATCTCGCGTCCGAGCGGGCTGAGCGGCGGCGCGCCAGGACCCGACCCCGGCATCAGTGTCGGTGTCGGCGGGGGCGCTGGCGTCGCCGATGGTTGCGGGGTTGGTGTCGGTTGCGGCGTCGCAGTGGCGGCAGGCGTGAGTTCAGGCGCGGCTGCCGCTGCCGAAAGAACCGTCGGCGAAGGAGCGACTGCCTGCTGAAGCCTGTTCGTCACGAGCGGCGCGCTGCACGTGCCGAGGACAATCAGCAACGCGCCTGCGGCAATGACAATGGCGCGTCGCACCGGCGATGTCACACGCTGCGCATGATGCCGCCGGGGACGGCGGGAACGGGATTGGGATCGAACCGGTTGCACAGGTGGCATCTTATCACAACGGCGTTGTCGGTCAAGCGAGGATCAGGGTCGCGCGGTAG
>JAUQOW010000286.1:0-1081 GCA_030550675.1 Chloroflexota bacterium | reverse complement strand
CTACCGCGCGACCATTCGACGTACCTTCAACCTTCCTTCCCACATTCAACCTTATCTCACCCTGCCCATGCCCTGACACTGCGCTGCTGGAGGAGATCGCGGTAGATGCCGAGAATATCACAGGCGACGTGTTCCCAGCCGAACCGCGACGCGCGTTCTCGTGCGGCTGCGCCCATGGCAGCGCGCTCTTCGTCGTTCTCCAGCAGACGCGCAAGATGGTTCGCCAGCGTCGCCGGATCGCCGGGCGGGGTCAGCAGCCCGCTGACGCCGTCTTCCACAATGAACGCCGGTCCTCCCGCATTCGTGGCAATAACCGGTCTGCCGCACGCCAGCGCTTCGAGCGCCGCCATCCCGAACGACTCGTAGTGCGACGGCATGGCGACGACGTCGGCGGCGGCGTAGTATAGCGGCAGACGATCCTGCGTCTGCGCTCCGGTAAAGCGCACAACCTCAGCGACGCCAAGCCGATGACGGAGCGCATCGAGACGGCGTTGCTCGGCATTCCAGTGCGCACGCTCCTCTTCGCCGCCCCCGCCGACGATCAGCGCCGTCAGTGCGCCGCGTCGCTCAGGGCGCCGTTGCAGCAGCAGCGCACTGGCTTCGATCAGCGCATCGATCCCCTTGAGCGGCTCGATGCGCGCCACCAGCAGGACGATGCGGTGCGGCGGCGGCGGCAGATCGAGCACTTTGCGCGCTGCCGACAGATCGCGCGGCTGGAAACGGCGCAGATCAACCCCGGCTGGCACAACCCGGATTTTCGCAGCATCTGCGCTATAGTGCCAGACCATCTGCGCCCGGTCGAGCGGCGTCGCTGCCACAATCGCATCAGCTTCACGCAGAATGCGCCCCTCGATAGCGACCCGCTGCCTGGTCTCGCGTTCCTCTGCGCCGCGCGCCACCTGGTTCTTCATAGCGCCGAGCGTGTGGAACATATGCACGACCGGCGCGCCCCAACTGCGACGCAGCGCCAGCGCCGCTTCGCCGGACACCCAATAGTGACTGTGGACGATGTCGTAGTGCAGGTCCTCGCCGTCGGCAAAGCACCGCACCCGACCGACGAACTCCGGGAGATAGTCCAGCA
>JAUQOW010000285.1 GCA_030550675.1 Chloroflexota bacterium | reverse complement strand
TGTTCGCCCATTAAAGCGGCACGCGAGCTGGGTTCAGAACGTCGTGAGACAGTTCGGTCTCTATCCGCTACGGGCGCTTAGTGGCGTGCGGGGAGCTGCTCTTAGTACGAGAGGACCGGAGTGGACGAACCGCTGGTGGAGGAGTTGTGGGGCGGCCCGCAGGCTCCGTAGCCATGTTCGGAGGCAAGAACCGCTGAAAGCATCTAAGTGGGAAATGCCCCCCAAGATGACGCCACTCGCGACGCAAGGTCGGTAAGTCCCCCAGGAGACGACTGGGCAAGCGGCGCCAGCTGGAGGCCCCGCGAGGGGTAGAGGCGAGGCGTGCGCATGGACGAGGGCTTCCCTGCTGGAGCGCGCGGAACGCGCGGCGCGCTCGCGTCGGAAGAGTTGCCTGAGGCTCTGCCCCCCCCTGAACCAGGGGCGTGCGTCGAGCGCCGCGGACCCACCCCGTCCCATCCCGAACCGGGTCGTGAAACGCGGCAGCGCCGATGGTACTGGCGGGACGCCCGCCGGGAGCGTAGGTCCGTGCGCCCCCCCAACGCGGCGTGGAGCAGTGGCAGCTCGTCGGGCTCATAACCCGAAGGTCGGTGGTTCGAATCCACCCGCCGCTACCACATTCAAGAGTGCAGGCGTGTACAATGAAGTGCACGCCTGCACTTTTTTAATCTTCGACGGCGAAAATGCTGTGTATGTTTGATGTCGAATTTGATGTGCTTGAGGGACTGGAACCGTATGCGCTCGAAGAGATCCGTGAGCGTCTCGGTCGCCGCTGTTCTTTATTGACGCTGCTGCCAGGCAGACTGCGAACACGCTATTCAGGAGAATTGCGATCCCTGCTCCAGTTGCGTTCAGTGCTGGCGGCGTATCTGGTCGTCACCTTTGATGTTCCGCGTCCGCGTGCGTTACTGGGACATCAGCATTTTACACGCCTGGTCAAGGCGCTGGAGATGGTGCGTTCGCTGAGCCGTCCCGATCAGTATCGCACGCTGCGTCTGAGTGCAGCCGGCGAGGACTCGTCGGTGCTGACTCGCCTCAAGGAGACCATTGCCCAGGCCACTGGCCTGGCGGTGGCGCCGGACGAGGGCGATCTCCTGATTCGTCTGCGCCGCACGGTATCAAAGGATGGCTGGGAAGTGCTGGTGCGACTGTCGCCGCGTCCTCTGGCGACCCGCGAATGGCGGGTGTGCAACCGGCCCGGATCGCTGAATGCGACGCTCGCTTCGGTTATGATGCGGTTGACTCTCCCTTCTGCCTCGGATCGTGTTCTCAATCTTGCATGCGGCTCTGGTACGCTGCTGATTGAGCGGTTGTTCCTTGCCCCGGCGCGGCTGGCGATTGGTTGCGATCTGGACTCAGAAGCGTTGCGGTGCGCTCAGCGCAACCTGGACGCGGCAGGATTTGCCAGGGCGGTGCGGCTTGAGCGGTGGGATGCTACAGCGCTGCCTCTTGAGACCAGCTCGGTGGACGTCGTCTGTGCCGATCTGCCGTTTGGTCAGTTGATCGGCTCACATCGCACAAATGAAACGCTCTATCCCCAATTGATCGCTGAAGCCGCACGAGTGGCGGCGCCTGACGCCAGAATGTGTCTGCTGACTCACGAGGTGCGCCTGATCGAGCGCGTATTCGCGCAGTATGCTGACGTATGGGCATTGATAAATGTGGTGCGTGTGCGCACTGGCGGGATGACGCCGCGCGTCTACCTGGCGCAGCGCACAATGGCGCCAGTGTCGTAGATGACTGTTCACACTTTTTCGAATGCGTATACCGTGTAATGGGACACGGATACACACAGATCGCAACAGATTCGCACGGATTGGATAATGAGCGGATAGGCTTATGAACATGAAGCACTAAGTCTGGTACGGGGGCTGGCGAATGAATGCGCGCCTATGGGCCTCCAACCGGACACCCGCTGGCGTGGGTGGGAAAGCGTCGGCGCAGGCCGACGCCCGGTGCGCATGCGCCCCAAGGCGCGGTTTCAACCGCCAGCCAGGTTATGCCGACTCTGATAGTTATCTTCATGGGTCTGGCAGCGCCCGCACTTTCTGCACTTCTGCGATGATCTCCCGTCGCGGCGTTCGGGTTATAACACCGGTTGCGCGCTGTTTGATTTCCACCAGACCGTCGGTGAGAAAGCGATCGCCGAGGACCAGGCGCAGTGGCAAGCCGATGAGGTCGGCATCGTTGAACTTGACGCCGGCTGTGTCGTCGCGGTCATCATACAGGACTGTGATGCCTGCTGCAATCAGTTCGTTGTAGAGCGCATCGGCGGCCTGTCGCGTCGCGTCCTGTTTGCCAAGGCGAATCAGATGGACGTCAAAAGGCGCCGTTTCCGGCGTCCAGATGATCCCTGCTTGATCGCAGCGCTGTTCGATAATGGTCAGGATCAGTCGTTCAAGAGAGAGGCTGAAGGATGCCATGGCGATCGGGCGTGTGATTCCTTCTCGATCCAGAAATGTCGCACCAGTGGCGGCAACGCTATAACGTTCAGCATAACCAGTGACAAGTCCGGTCGCCTGTCGGAGGAGAGCGCTGCATTCAGGACAGGGATCGCCAGCGCGCGCCAGAGCGATGTCGGCGATGAGATCAGCGCGCCAGTCGCGTCCGTACACCACGTTACGCAGATGGTAGCCGTGGCGGTTGGCGCCCGCAATGAGCGGCGATCCAGCAGTCACCGATAGATCGGCGACAATGAGCGCGCGGCCAGAGGCGCGGTTTTGCAGCCCGACCGGCGACGCATATCCGGCGACCGCGCCGATTGCGCTGATCTGTTCAGGTCGGGCTGGCATAAGCGTCGAGACGCCTGCGACAGTGCAGAGTTTCTTCGTGTTAATCTCGCGATCGCCGCGAATCACGGCGAAAATCAGCCCGCGTTCAGGCGAGTCAAAGAAGACCGCTTTAGCGGTTGCAGATTCGGGTACGCCGCAGAAACGCGCCAAATCAGCAATAGTGGCGCAATTGGGGGTGGCGATTTCTTCTGGTTGAGCCGGTTCGTCTCCCCCTATCGACGCGCCAAGCGCGCTGTTGAATGTGGTTCGCGCCGCGTCCAGGACGGCAGCGTAGCCGCACGACTCACAGATCAGCAGATCAGTGTCGCCGTGCCCGGAGATGGCGACATATGCGCGCGCGGCGCCGCCATTTCCTGCGTCAGAACCGGCTTCTACCAACGTGAGTCGGATGTCGCAGCGGCGGAAGATGCGCTCAAAGGCGCTATGTACTCGTGCACTGGTCTCATTGCGCTCATTTGTACCGCTGTTGAGCGTGTAGACCGTCCAGGCAAGACCTTCGCGCAGCCATGACGCCCGGCATTCGCTGCGGTACGTCGGGTGCAGATGGTGCAACAATGCGGGAAGTTGGCGATATGATGCGATCTCGTTTGCGGCGACGCTGGCGATGATCGTTGGATCGGATGGCGTGAACGTCAAGGATCGCCCGGATCGGTCAGTGCATTCCAGGGCTGAAAGAGCGGGCGCGAGAGATTCCGACGCCCGATCTGAAGCGGTGAAGGGTCGAAACAATGGGTGATAGATTTCTTGTGCGCCGATGCGCGTCAACTCTTCGCACACAATCGTTTCGAGGCGGCGCAGGACGCGCACGCCGAGGGGCAACAATGTGATGCCGCCCGAGGTCAGGCGCGCCAGACCGGCGCGCAGCATGAGGCGCAGCGACGGATGGTCGATATCGGCGGGCGTTTCACGCAGAGTGCGCCCAAACAGTGCTGACATGCGCATAGCGGTCTCTATGTGGTTTTGTCAGGCGGAAGGCGCAATGGTGCGCGAGTATGAGGCTTGTGGCGACTGAACATTCATAGCAGAGACGTTTGTCGCCGTCAATACAATTTGCTCGATGGCTGACTCGAGCGCTGTCAGCCATGCGCGATCTTCGTTTGAAAGCGCCGCAAAGGTTCGCGCTGCTTCAAAGTACCAGTTCACCTGTTGCAGGAGATGCGACCGCTCGACGCCGAATCGTTGCACGATGCCCCAGAGCCAGCGATACTCTCGCTCAACAACCGCCAGGGTGCGGAAGCGCAACGCTGCCAGCAGCATGACATGAAAGCGATGTGGCGTCTGCTGGAACATGACTTGCTGCGAAAGTTCGGGATCTTCCGCCGGGAGATTGGGACAAAGGTCTGGATAGTGGGCTGCCAGTCGGCGTGTGACATAATCACAGATAACATCGCGCTGCAGGTCGAGCGTCTGTGCGAGTATGGGACCGCGCGCGCCAAGCCACGTTTCAAGCGATTGCATGACGCTCCTCCTCCGGGAGGATACAGACAGGCGCATATCCGATCATCCCGGGTGACAGGTTGAGTATAGCACGGCAGGTTGGTGTTGTGGAGTTGACAACAGGAGGACAGAACCTGTGGGTTTGCGTGAAGTTATGGTAGACTTTCGTTATGAATAATCCTGAGCAGGATACGCGTCTATCCCAGGAAGCGAGTAATCATGTCGAAGACTGAGCGAAACAGGCGACCAAACCGCTTGATCAATGAGACGAGCCCCTACCTGTTGCAGCATGCGTATAACCCGGTTGACTGGTATCCGTGGGGTGAGGAAGCGTTTGCACGCGCAAAGGCGGAAGATAAGCCCATTCTGTTGAGCGTGGGATACGCGGCGTGCCACTGGTGCCATGTGATGGAGCACGAATCGTTTGAGGACGAAGAGACTGCCGCTTTGATGAATCAGTATTTCATCAATGTGAAAGTTGATCGTGAGGAGCGACCGGATGTGGACTCCATTTATATGACGGCGGTGCAGGCGTTGACCGGCAGCGGCGGGTGGCCAATGACCGTTTTTCTGACGCCTGATGGCGAGCCGTTCTTTGCGGGGACTTATTTTCCGCCCGAAGATCGCTGGCAAATGCCGTCGTTTCGGCGGGTGCTGCGCTCGGTCGCCGAGGCGTATGCGACTCGCCGTGATGAGTTGCTGGCGCGTGGGCGCGAGTTGGTGGAGCGGATGCGTGAAGCAGCCAGTATGCACATGCCTGGCAATGCGCTCACGCCTGCCGTGCTCGACTCTGCATTCGTGGGTTTGCAGCAGGCATTTGATCCAGAATACGGCGGTTTCGGGCGTGCGCCCAAGTTTCCGCAGCCGATGACTCTGGAGTTTCTGCTGCGCTACGCGGTGCGCACCGGCAGAGGCATGGAGATGCTGGAAAAGACGCTCCGGGCAATGGCGGAAGGCGGCATATACGACCAGCTCGGCGGCGGATTTCATCGATACAGCGTCGATGCGCAATGGCTTGTGCCGCACTTTGAGAAGATGCTGTACGACAACGCGCTGCTGGCGCGGGTCTATCTGGAGACGTTTCAGGCGACCGGCAATGCGTTCTATCGCCGGATCGCCGGGGAAACGCTGGAGTATCTGCTGCGTGAGATGCAACATCCAGAGGGCGGTTTCTACAGTACGCAGGACGCCGACTCGCTACCGACGCCGGATGCGACGCATAAGCACGAGGGAGCGTTTTTCGTCTGGACGCCTGCCGAGATTCGTGAGGCGCTCGGCGCGGACGCGACTGTTTTTTCGGCGCTGTACGGGGTAACGGAACGCGGCA
>JAUQOW010000284.1 GCA_030550675.1 Chloroflexota bacterium | reverse complement strand
GAGACGGATGTACACGGATTGATCGCTTCTTGCACAAATCCGTAAGAATCCGTCGTATCCGCGCAAATCCGTGTCCCATTGCGCCCGATCGCACCCGGAACGCGAAACGCGACGGGCTGGCGTTCGTCGCTTCGCAGTGCGTGGGAGCACACAGATTCGCACGGATTGAGACGGATGTACACGGATTGATCGCTTCTTGCACAAATCCGTAAGAATCCGTCGTATCCGCGCAAATCCGTGTCCCATTGCGCCCGATCGCACCCGGAACGCGAAACGCGACGGGCTGGCGTTCGTTGCTTCGCAGTGCGTGGGAGCACACGGATGTGCACGGATTGAGACGGATGTACACGGATTGATCGCTTCTTGCACAAATCCGTAAGCATCCGTCGTATCCGTGTGAATCCGTGTCCCATTGCGCCCGATCGCACCCGGCATCGCCCGTGCAGGCAGGCTGCCCGCACGTCCAGGAGAAGCGCATTGAAACCCAGGAAACCCGACCATGAACGTCTCTCACGATCCACAGTCGTACTGGCAGGCGACGGCGCCTGCTCCGGCGCTCCCGACCGATCTGCCCGCAACTGCAAACGTCGTCGTTGTCGGCGGCGGCTTTTTCGGCGCGGCGACCGCGTATTTTCTGGCACGCGCTGGCGCTGCGCCGCTCCTGGTCGAACAGACGGCGCCAGCCTACGGCGCTACCGGACGCAACGGCGGCTTTCACGTGGTTGGAACGGCGGAAGGATACGCCGATGCCATTGAGCGCCTGGGACGCGAAACGGCTCGCGCCATCATGCAGATCACCCTCGACAGTCGCGCGTTGCTGCGGCAGGCGCTCGCCGAAGAAGCAATCGCCTGCGACTACCGCGAGCCAGGGCATCTGACGCTGGCGTTGGGGGACGCGCAGTACGCTGATCTGCAACGTCAGGCTGCTGCGCTGCGCGCCGATGGGTTTGCCGCCGAACTGCTTGACCGCCAGCAGACGCAGGCGCTAATTCGCACACCGTTGAGTGCGGAGATCACAGGAGCGTTGTATGGACCGGAAAATGCGCTGCTCCATTCGGCGCGCCTGGTCTACGGATTGATCGCAGCGGCGCAACGGCGCGGCGCGCATGTGGCGATTGCGCGAGTCGAACATCTGGTCCCGCGCAACGGTCACGTCCGCGTGATGACCAACCGTGGCGTTGTGGAAGCGGGCGCCGCCGTGGTGACCGTCAATGCATGGACGCGCGATCTGATCCCGGCGCTGCGCGACGTAATCACGCCAGTGCGCGGTCAGGCGCTGGCATATGCCCCCGTCCCGCGCATCTTCGAGCAGGGTATCGGCGCCTCCGTGACCCCCACCGGCGAATACTGGCATCAGACGCCGGATGGTTCTATCGTGATCGGGGGGTGCCGCGCCTGCGCTCCGGGGCGTGATGTCGGCGTCACCGAAACGGTTCCGACGCCGGACGTTATGGCTGCCATCGAGCAGATCCTGCCGCGCCTGTTTCCGCAGATCGGCAATCTGGAAGTCGCTCGACGCTGGGCAGGGCTGATGGCGTTCACCGCCGACTACGTGCCGGTCGCTGATGCAGCGCCAGACATGCCAGGGGTGTGGGTGGCTGGCGGATTCTGCGGTCACGGCATGCCGTTTGGCATGCGCATTGGGCAGTTGCTGGCGGAAGCGGCGCTTACCGGCGCCACCCCCGCAGCGCTGGCGCCGTTCCGCGTGACGCGCCCGACACTGCCACCACTTCATCCTCAGCAATGACGAATACCTGATCGTCCGGCTCAGGGGTAATGAGCGCTGCACCGGTGAAGCTGCCGAACGCTGGCAGCACGCCGACCTGCGCGCCAAACCAGAAGCAGGGAAGGATCGCGCGTTGCCTGCCGGCGCCAGTCAGCCGGACAGCCGGATGGAGATGCCCGGCAAGAGTGTAGCCGGACTCGTGCGCTTCAGGGTGGTGGCGCAGAATGAAGGGCGGCAGATTCCACGGCTCATCAACACAGGCGACGCCCCAGACTTCTGGCGGGTCGCCAGCGCGCGCATCGTGGTTGCCGCGCACCAGGAACAGGTCGAGATTGGCGTGTCGCCTCCGCCAATCCGCAAATGCAGCAATAGTCGTGGCAGTGCGTCCACTGCGCGCGTGCAGCAGATCGCCCAGGATAACGACCTTCTGCGCGTTGCAGCGAGCAACAACCCGGCTGAGGCGGTCCAGATCGGCGGTTGTCGTTCCTTCCGGCACAGCGACCGATGCGGCGCGGAAGGCGCCAGCCTTGCCGAAGTGCGGATCGGCGATGATCAGCGTTGCAGCGCGCTTCCAGAAAAGGGCGCGCTCCGGGAGCAAATGCACTTCTTCTCCGGCGAGCAGGAGTCTTTGCTCGGAATCTGTCTGATCGTCGGACATAGTCAGGAAGATCAACCAGGCGTTGAACAATCTTGCCGACGTTGACCATCTCGCGGTTGGCGCGGGCTTCGACAGGCGCAACCCGCGCCAACCGCTCCAACGGTGCAGGCTCGTCCAGGTTTTATTTTAGCATCAACCGTCGGGCAGGAGAGCGTGTAGCAAAATTCAGGCTCATGCCAGGCGCGAACCGCCGGGCGCAGGGTCGTTCAGCGCCGCCAGCTGGCGTTGAACGAACGCCTGAAGTTCCGCCGCAGTCGCCCCTTCCAGCGAAGGAACCGGCGCGTTGGGCGGAAGCGCCGCAAGAGCGCGCAGCAGTCGCTGGTAGATGCGACGGGCATCGGCGCTGCGACCGGTGCGATGCAGGATGCCAGCCATTGCCAGGGATGCGAGGTGGAGCGTGTGATCGAGGTAAAGAGCGCGTCGATAAGCGACCAGCGCCTCTTCAAAGCGCCCCTGTTGCTCCAGGATCTGTCCGCTGAGCAGGTGCGCCTCAGCGCGCAGCGGTTGTTGTTCGGTCAGTGTTGCACACAGCCGCAGCGCCGTTTCCAGGTCGCCCAGATCGGCGGCGCGACGCGCTGCTGCATAGGCGTCTGGCGCGTCGTCGCAGGAAATCGTCTCACTCTCTGAAGCATCGAGGGCGCAGGTTGGCAACAGCTCGGCTGGAGCAGGCGGCAAGAGCGCAGGGGCGCCGGTTGGCGCTGTCACGGCATCGGAGGATGGCGCGCTGCACTCCCGCCGACCCATTGGCGTCTGCAGAAGAGCGACCTCCTCATCAAAGAGCGGGGCAGTCAACGGCTTGCGGTAGATCACCGTTCCGGGAAAATTGACGACCTCGAAGCCGGCAAAGAAGTCGGAACGCGCCTCGGCATGCCCGACAATCAACCAGCCGCCGGGGGTGAGGGCGCGATACAACCGGCGCACCACGGTGCGAATCGTGTCGTCGTCGAAATAGATCAGCACATTCCGACAGAGAATGACGTCCTGCATGGTGGTGCCGTTCATCATCGCAGGATACTCGTCTTCGACCAGATTCAATCGAGCGAACAGCACCTGACGGCGAAGTTCGGAGCGAATCCGCCAGCGCGCCTCGCCGATTTGCTCGAAGTAGCGATCACGCACCGATGAGTCCGTTTCGCGGAACGACCAGGCGCCATACACGCCTGCGCGCGCCCGTTCCAGAAACGTTGCATTGATATCAGTCGCCAGAATAGTGATCTGCCACGAGGCGGGATCAGGCAGCGCCTCCTGGATCAGGATTGCCAGCGAGTATGGCTCTTCGCCCGTGGCGCAGCCAGCGCTCCAGAAACGCAACGACCGGATCGCGCCGCGTCGGGCGATCAGGTCGGGAAGAATGCCTTCCCGCAGCGCGGCGAACTGCGCCGCATTGCGGAAAAAATAGGTTTCACCGACCGTCACCCCTTCAATAACAGTGTGCAACACCCGCTCGTCGCTGCTGGCAGCGGCATAGAGCGTTTCGAGCGAGGCGTGCCCGGTGGCGGGCAGGATCATGGACAGATTGTGGTAGAGATCACCCTGCCGGTGATCGGGGAAGTAAATCCCGCTGCGCGCCAGCAGCAGGTCGCGGAATCGCCGGAAAAGATCATCGCTGAACGGCGTCTTCATACGTTCACCAGCGCCAGAATGTACGGTGCAATCTGATCGAGCGCCGCAACGTGCGCGACGGCGCCAGCCTCCACAGCGCTGCGCGGCATGCCGTAGACCACGCAACTCGCCTCATCCTGAGCGATCGTCGGCGCGCCGCGGTCGCGCAGTTCCCGCAGACCGCGCGCGCCATCATCGCCCATGCCGGTCAGAATCACGCCGATCGCGTGCGCGCCATACGCCCGCGCAACCGACTGAAACAGCAGATCGGCTGAAGGACAGTAGCGGTCATCGGGATGCGCCGGACGCAGAGCGATCAAGCCACGCCCCCCCGCCATTAAATGAAAGCCGTCCGGCGGGAGATACACGTGCCCCGGCGCCAGTCGTTCGCCGTGGACAGCAATCCGAATCGGCAGCGGCGTTGTTCGCTGAAGCCAGTCTTGCAGCGCGGGAGTAAAATCGCGCGCAATATGCTGCACCAGCAGCACCGGCAGCGGAAACTGCGCCCCCAGCCCGCTGAGAATCGCCTGGACCGCCGCCGGTCCGCCGGTCGATGCTGCAATCGCCAGCGTCTGCGCACCGCCAGACGTGAATGCAGGCAGCGCAGGGAGCGTCTGATCAGGCGACGGCGTCGGGCGCAGACGCGGCGTGAAGCGGGTGACCACCCGCACCCCCGCCATGATCCGCAGCGTTTTAAGAAATGTCTCGCTATCAGCAGGATCGGCATAGCGTCCGCCTGGTTTGCGGATGACGGTGAGAGCGCCAGCCGCCAGCGCATCGATCGACTTCTTCTCGCTCGCGCTGGCGCTGATCAGGACAATTGGGGTCGGACAGCGGCGCATAATCTCGCGCGTCGCTTCGTAGCCATCCATCAGCGGGAGATGGATGTCCATAGCAATGACGTCCGGTCGCAGGCGCAGCGTTTCCTGCACCGCCTGCCGCCCGTTGCCCGCCACGCCGACCACGATGAACGCGCCGCTCGCATGGAGCAGCCGGACCAGCAACTCGCGCTGGCTGAGCGAGTCCTCTACCACCAGCACACGGATCGGCGACGCCGCACTGCTCACGCCACCATCCTTCGCAGTTCAGCAACGTCGAAAACTGGACATGAACGGTGATTCAGCGAGACAACCCCGGCGAAAAGCCTGCCGGCATACGGCATATCCAGGGCATGAATACTGGCAAACGACCGGTGTTCCAGCCCATACACCTCATCAACCAGCAGCCCCAGCGCGGGAACGTCCGCAGCGTCCGATCCGGCGTTGACGATGACAATCTGATTGGTGAGATCGTAGTGCGGCGTTTCACCAACCAGTCGCCGTCCATCGATCACCGGCAGGTGGCGTCCATTGAGATTGAGCAACCCGCACACCTCTGGTTTGCTGTCGGGCAGAATCGTCAGCGCTGGCAGGCGAACGATGCGCAGCGTCGCTTCAAGCGGCAACGCATAATCCTGCGCGCCAATGCGACAGATCACCAGCGTTTGCAAGGCGGAAGCGGAGAATGGCGCCTGATTCATACGCAATTGACTACATATGAAAACGCAAGATTAACTGCCCTGCCTGCTGCTGGATAGTCAATGCG
>JAUQOW010000068.1 GCA_030550675.1 Chloroflexota bacterium | reverse complement strand
CAAAACGCTCGGACGCTTGCGCGGCGCCACGAATCAACAAAGGCGATGCCGCTGCAATCCGTCCGGTCGGTTTGGAACAACGGCGATTCGCCCGGCTCTGCACAGGCGTCGCTGGCAGTGATCGATTCGCCCCATGCCTAGAACAATGCCTCACCGCGCATGATGGTTCGTCTGATCGAAGTCCCGTGCATGCAAGGCGTGAGGTCGCGTCGTCGGCGACGATGGCGGCAAAGCCCGGCGACGCGATTCGCTCGGTTCCATGCCCTGCGCACAAGCGTCCGCGTGGAGCGGAAACATTGGATGGTGCAAAAGCGCATCTTTTCGCGAAAAGCGATGAAAAACCTCTTTTTTGTTTGAGCCTGTCTTGAAGACGGATGTCCGCCCCTCTATAATGCGATTGAATTCATACGTTCCAGGCTATAACTATGACTAGAACTTATTTCAAAATTCGGTCAACGCACCAAAGAATAATTGCGACGAGACAAAACGCACGATAGATATGCAAATGACGATCATAGCGCACCGCCAAGCGACGGCAATTGTCCATACAACCAAAACACCGCTCAACTTTCCGGCGTTGACGGTTCGGCGCGTGGGTGATGATCGACGCCGAGGGCAGCAGCAAGGCGCGGGTGCGCGCCAACGACCTCGCCCTCTCAGAAACCCGCGATAACTTCAGTGCGCCTCTGCGCGCCGAAAATCACGATATGTTTCGGTGCTCTTCTGCGAACCGAACGTGTTGAAATCGACGACAGCCCCTTCACCTCCGGCATGACAGGTTTCAGCGCTCCTCTGTAAGCCGGATAGGCCGAGCCTAGCCTCAATACCTTTCAAATAAGGGCGACGACCTATCATCAACGGGGCTAAAGCACGAAGTCTTTGTGCCTTTGCACCTTTGTGTGAGCTTATTCGAAAGGTGCTGAGCCTGGACTGAGACGTAAGGTGACGGCGGTTGCCGCGTTTGTTTCAGTGCTCTGCTGCGAGCCGAAATCTCGGACATCGGTTGTATGGCGCTGCGGCGCCATCGCTCCGCCGCGCGCACTGCGATCAGGCTATCACGATGATACTATCTGTGGTATCATAGGAGGGGAAACAATGGCTGACTGTGACAAATTGCTGGAGAAAGCGCGTCGCTCTCCGGCTAATCTGCGATTCGACGAGTTGTGTCAACTGGCGGAATGTTATGGCTTCGTCCTTGATCGCACGAAAGGAAGCCATCGAATCTACAAACGACCTGGATGGAAGGGGGTGTTGACGTTTCAGGATGACAAGGGAAAAGCCAAACCCTATCAGGTGCGCCAACTCCTGCAGGTCATCGAGTCTATCGCTGATGATGAGAAAACACGGTAGACTCGATAGACTCTCGAATAGTCAACTGTCCAGGAATTCGGACAAAAGCGAATGAGTGTTCTGACGCCTATGTCGATGAAATATAGTTGCAATGTCATCTGGAGCGCTGAGGACAATGCGTATATTGCGACATGCCCCGAATTTCCGGGGGTTTCAGCATTTGGCGACACTGTTGAAGTCGCTGTGGCTGAATTGCAGAACGTTCTTGAGGCGACGATTGAAACATACCAGCAGGAGGGATGGCCCCTTCCCGAACCACGCTGCCTTACGCCGCATAGCGGCAAGTTACTCGTGCGGATGCCACGATCCCTGCATCATGAACTCGCTCTGCGCGCCGAAGAGGAAGGGGTTTCCCTCAATACGCTGATCGTTGCTCTTCTCTCCGAGGCGCTCGCCCGTCGGCAGTCGGCGTCGCAACGGTGATACGGGTTACGCGCCTGATTTGACATCGACCGTCGTCTCTTTCCCCCGCCGTTCCAGCGCAACAATCAGGATCGCTACATCAGCCGGGTTGATCCCCGCTAGCCGCGCTGCCTGCCCGACAGTCGCGGGGCGGAAGCGTTGCAGCGTCTGACGCGCTTCGTTGCGCAACCCCCGCAGCGTCGCAAAGTCGAAATCGGGCGGAATGCGGCGCGACTCCATCCGGCGAAGGCGTTCGACTTCGCGCTGTTGTTTTTGCAGATACCCGCCGTACTTCGCCTCGATCTCCACCTGCTCCGCGATGTCGTCATCGCACGGCGGCAGGTCGAGCGCCTGTCGGAGTTGTTCGTAACGCACTTCAGGACGGCGCAGCACCTCTTCGGCGCTCATTTCGCTGCTGAGCGGCGCAATCCCGGCTTCGCTCAGGCGGGCGTTGGTCGCGGCTGACGGAAATAGCCGCTGCCCGCGCAGCATGCGCAGCAGCCGCTCCGCCTCCTCGCGCTTGCGCTCGACCGCTTCCACCCGCTCGCGATCAACCAGCCCTAATTCGCCAGCCAGCCGCGTCAGCCGCAGGTCGGCGTTGTCGGCGCGCAGCAGGAGACGATGCTCTGCGCGTGAGGTGAACATGCGATAGGGTTCGCGGATCTCCTTGGTGACCAGGTCATCGATCAGCACGCCAATGTAGGCTTCGTCGCGGCGCAGGATGACCGGCGGTTTGCCCTGAATGAAGCGCGCGGCGTTGATGCCCGCCATCAACCCCTGCGCAGCGGCTTCTTCGTAACCAGTCGTGCCGTTGATCTGACCGGCGAAGAACAAGCCAGGCGCGCGGCGCGACGACATATCGGCGGCGATCTCGCCGGTCGCCAGCGCATCGTACTCAATCGCATATCCGGCGCGCATCAGTTCGACACGGCGCAGCGCCGGAATGCTGCGCAGCATTGCCCACTGCACGTCTTCCGGCAGCGAGGTGTTGCACCCCTGGACATACACCTCGTGCGTCGACCAGCCTTCAGGTTCGAGGAACAAGCCGTGGCGCTCCTTATCAGCGAAGCGCACGATCTTGTCCTCAATTGAGGGACAGTAGCGTGGACCCACTCCCTCAATGATCCCGCTGAACAGCGGCGCCCGATCCAGGTTGCGACGCACAATCTCGTGGAACTCCGGCGTGGTGTGCACCAGGTAGCATGGCAACTGCGGTCGCCATGCGTCGAGGAGCGGTTCCGGGTAGGCGCTTGCGGGCGGACCAGCGAATGCTGGCGCAGGCGGCGTCTCGCCCAACAGCCGATAGTAATGCCCGAAGAAGAGCGGCGTTGGACTGCCGTGCTGCACGCTGGTCTGCGAAAAATCGATGGTGCGCGCATCAATGCGCGGCGGCGTGCCGGTTTTAAGGCGCACGAGCGGAAAACCAAGCGCCGCCAGGTCTTCGCCGAGCGCCGTAGCTGGCGCTTCGCCAGCCCGCCCTGCACCCCAGATCGCTTCGCCGGTGATCGCCCGACCACGCAGGAACGTACCGGTCGTCAGCACCAGCGCCCGACTCTGGTAGACCCGGCGGGTGTGGGTGACGACTGCGTAGTGACCAGGCAACACCCCTTCCAGATGGATCGACGTCGTATTGCTGCCGTTGCGATTGAGCGGTTGCGGCAGTATGATGCGCTCGATCATCGCCTGGCGCAGATCGAGGTTTGGCGTCGTTTCAAGCGTCTCCTTCATCAACTTTGCGTAGAGGCGCTTATCCGCCTGAGCGCGCGGCGCCTGCACCGCCGGACCTTTACTCTCATTGAGCAGGCGAATCTGAATGAACGTGCGGTCGGTCACCCGCCCCATTAACCCGCCGAGGGCGTCGATCTCGCGTACCAGGTGCCCCTTCGCCGGTCCGCCGATCGACGGGTTGCACGACATATGCGCCAGTTTGTCGAGGTCAATGGTCAGCAGCAGCGTGCGACATCCCATGCGCGCTGCGGCATGCGCCGCTTCGCAGCCGGCATGACCGGCGCCGACCACAACGACATCGTAAATGAAAGGATGGACACTGTACATATGACGGAAAAATCACTCCGCGTGCACTATAGACATCAGCATAGATGCATATATTGTTTGACAATAACAACATTACATTATACCCGGTTTCCTGGAGCAGATCAGGACGATATGCTACAATGGGATTGTAATGATTCGGAATGATCGCACACATATCCGCACACGCCTCTTTATCGTCCTGGGCGTCGGGGCGGTTCTGCTCCTCATTGGGTGCACAACTGCGCCTGCGACGGACGTAACCAGCGTTGGGGGCGGCATTTCACCAGAGGCAGTGACCGAGAGTTTCTTTGAAGACCTGCAACGGGCGCTGCAAGATCCGAACCTGAACCAGGAAGAGACGCGCAGTTTCTGGGCTGAGCGGCTGGCAGGATATTTCGCCCCCGCTGAGCGCGATGCGCAGCGAGTTGCGCTGCGTCGCACACTGGCATCGTTTGCCGGCGGGCTGCGTCAACTGGCAGCGGATGAGACTGCCGTCTTCGAACTCCGCGGTCTTCAACCGGTGGAAAAGATTGCCGATGATGGCGAACGAGCGCTGGTGCGCTTGCCTTCCGCTTCGATCTCAATGACGCTCATACGCACAACGGAACGAGGCTCATTTGTATTCTATGAGCAAACCATAGGTCTCAATCAGGTGATAGGGCGTCCCGACGGCGCCGTACCGGTCGTCAAAATCGATGGACGATGGTATCTGACGGAAGGATGACGGGATCATGGGAGCGAAGAATGCGCCATTCGAGCCTCACAGCGCCGTTGTGACATCAGTCGCGGCGACGATGCGCTACCGCGAACGTCGTCAGCAACAAACACAGGCGCTGGCGCGTCTCGACTGTTTGAAGGGCGTTGCGCCTGATACGCTGGCGCGTCTGGCAGCCTCGGCAACACTGCGCGCATTTATGCCTGGTTCAATCATCGCAAATGAACAGCATCCCCTGTCGTTTTTTATGCTCATCTTGCAGGGATCGGTCAGTCTAACCCTCCATGACCGCGCCGGACAGGAGGTGCTGATTGGCATACTTGAACGCGGCGATTGCCTTGGCGTGGTCTCGTTGTTTGGCGACCGGTTTCGCGGAGCGACGGTGCGTGCCGAAACGATCTGTTACCTGGTGCAGATACCGCTTGCTGAAGTGCGGGCGATACTGCCCGGCGCGCCGGAACTGGAACGAGCGTTGCGTCAGATCTATCAGCGGCGTCTTGTCGAAAGCACGCTGGGTCGTGTGCCGATCTTCAGTCGTCTGTCGCCAATCGAGCGCATCCATATCGCCAGAGCGCTTCGCCCGCTGCAGTACGGTCGTGGCGCTGTTATGCTGCACCAGGGCGCCGCTGGCGATGCGCTGTACATCATTATGTCGGGTCAGGTGGTGGTGGAGCAAAATGGACAGGCGATCGCCTATCTGGAGGAGGGCGACTTTTTTGGCGAAATGTCGCTGCTGACCCGGCAGCCGCACAATGCCGACGTGCGGGCGCTGACGCCAGTTGAGGCGCTGGCGTTGCCCGCGCAGGACCTTGAGGATCTGCTGGCGAGCCAGCCAGAACTGGCAAAGCAACTGCGCGAAGTTGTTGAACAGCGAAAGGCTGCCGGTCGGGCGATCCAGAATGATACGGAGCGCCAGGCGCAACTGGCAATGGTGCTCAAACACGGACTGCGTCGGGGAACGCATCTTCTGGTGCGCGATCTGAGTCTGTGTAAACCGGGATGCACCATCTGTGAGGACGCCTGTCGCTCGCGCCACGGTTCCAGTCGCATCCATTTCTCTGGTTTGACGCTGAATGGATTGGAGATTGCGGATGCGTGTCGGCAGTGTCGAGTGGGCGCTGAATGCGTCGAAGCGTGCCCGGAGCACGCGATCACCTGGAATAACAGCAGGGCGCTGATTATCACCGACGCCTGCACCGGTTGCGGCGAGTGCGTGCCCGCCTGCCCCTACGACGCAGTGCATCTGAAACCCATCGCGCGGTTGCATCAGTCGCCGCTGTGGAGTTTGTGGGAGCGCTGGCAACGATGGAGAACGCCGGTGATCGAGCTGGAAGCCGTGCAGCGACCGCAACAACGCGCTCATAAGTGCGATCTTTGCCATGGCTATAACGACCTGGCGTGTGTCAGCGCATGCCCGACCGGTGCACTCCGTCTTGCGTCAGTTGAGGAAGTATTCCCGTTGTGAGCGGGCTGTGCGCTTGACATGAGCATATCGTCGCGTTATGATGGCGCGCAGAACACGTCAAAACACGGTTACGGTTGTGCCACGCAAGCGTGCAAGCAGTCGCATAAGGGGGCTGCCATGGCGACAGGAACCCAACGGCTGGCAGGTCTGGCGCAGCGAGTCGGCGCCTGGGCAAGCGATCGTCAGGCAATCAGTTGGTGGCTGAGCGTGCTGCGTCTGGGTCTCTTTCAACTGGGCATGGGGATCGCCCTGGCGCCGATCACCGGCACGCTCAACCGCGTACTGATCGGTGATATGCACATCCCTGCTGCGATTGTTGCATCGCTCATGGCCATTCACTACTTTGTCTCGCCGGTGCGCGCAATCTTTGGCTATCAGTCGGATGTGCATCGCGCGAAAGGGCGCTGGCGCACGCCCTATGTCGTGCTGGGCGCGGTGTTGACATACGGCGGGCTGGCAACAGCGCCGTTTTCGTTGATCCTGCTGGGCGCAGATAGTCCGATGCCATTCGCCATTGCGCTCGTTGTCTGCACCGCCATTTTCCTGGCATACGGCATTGGCGTCAATATTGTCGAAACCACCTATCTGGCGCTGGTCAGCGATATTACGCCGCCGCGCGATCGCGGCAAGGTGCTGGCAGTCTTATGGATGATGCTGGTGGTCGGCACGATTGTCAGCTCGATCATCGTCGGCGCCATTCTCGAAAACTATTCGCCCGTGCTGTTGATCCAGGTCATGCAGGGTTCGGCGGTCATCTTTGCTGCGCTGGCAGCGATTTCGCTGTTGGGACGCGAACGGCTTCGCCCGGACGGGACGCTTATCAGCCATACCGAAGATATCCAGGTGCGCTTGACGTTAGTAGAGCAATTGCGCGCAGTCTGGCGGCAACCCGGTTTGCGCGCGCTGTTTGTGGTGCTGTTTGGAGGAACGCTGGCGCTCGCCACGCACGACGTGTTGCTGGAACCCTATGGCGGTCAGGTGCTCGGCATGAGCGTCGCCGCTACAACACGGCTGACGGCGCTGTGGGGCGTGGCGATGATTGTCGGCATTACCTCGGCTGGTTTGCTCCTCTGGCGCGGTCGGTCGCCGATTGGTCTGATTATCGGCGGGTGCGCTTCCGGCGCACTGGGATTCCTGGTGGTGATCGTCGCTGGCGGCAGCCTTGACGTGAACGTGTTCCGCAGCGGCGTGGCGTTGATTGGCATCGGTCGCGGGTTGTTCATCGTCGCGTCCGTGGCGCTGATCATGACCCTTGCGGATCGCGCACATGCCGGATTGTTCATCGGTCTGTGGGGCGTGACGCAGGCGCTGGCGCAGGGATTTGGCACCGTGGGAGGCGGTCTGGCGCGCGATATCGTTCAAATGCAAACGGGCAGCATTCTGCTGGGATACACGGCGGTCTATGCGACCTCGCTCGTCATTCTGGTGGTCACGCTCGGTTTGATTGCGGCGCTGCGGCTGGGGCGCCAGTTGCGCGAGGGAACGGTGCGCTCGCCGTGGTCGGGCTTGCGGGATCTGCCGGGCGATCAGATTTTGTTCTGATAGAGAAGAACAACCAGATATTGGACAATCCCCATGATCGGCGTTGGCTTCGACAGGCTCAGCCAATGCCAACCGCTCTACAGGGGCAGGCTCGATGGCGGGGGTTTTATTTGATCTCACTGCGAGAGGTGAGGGGCAAGAGGCGAAAGGAGATCAGACGGCTTGTGTGAAGGTGGAAGGTTGAAGGTGGTTGTTGACCGTTGCACGGTTTTGATCACACAAAGGCGCAGAGGCACAAAGGTTGCGGGTTGAAAGTGAAAGGTTTGTAGGCGGAACAGGCGGCAGGCGGAACATCTTACCCCCTACCCCCTAATCCCCATCATGTTCTCAGTTCGTCACATGCCCGACCTGGACCCCATCTTCATACGTTATGTCGCGCCGCTGGTCTACGCTCTGGCGCTCTGGTGGGCGTCGACTGCTGCGATTATTCTGCTTTATCGCTTACCACAGCGCACCTATCGTCTGAGTTTCGTCGCCATCACCCTGATTGCCCTGGCATCACTCTGCGGCGTGTGGCTGGTGCGTGATGACGCCGGTATGCGCGGGGCGTATCTGGGATTCACCTGCGGGACGCTGGTGTGGGGATGGCAACTCGCCGGATTCTATATGGGGTTTGTGACCGGACCGCGCCAGGAACCGTTTGTCTGGCATCCCAGCGATGTGGTGCGTTTCGGACAGGCGGTTCACGCGAGCCTGCATCACGAACTCGCGGCGCTGGCGGGGGTTGTCGTTCTGGCAGCGCTCAGTTGGAACGCGCAAAATGCGCTGGGGTTGTGGACATATCTGCTGCTCTGGCTCATGCACCTGGCGGCAAAGATTAACATTTTCCTGGGAGTGCGCAATTTTCATGCCGGCTTGCTGCCGGATCACCTGCGCCATCTGGGGGTGTTTTTTCGTTATCGCCCGATGAACCTGTTCTTCCCTCTTTCGGTCACCGGGGCGATCGCGGCTGCGACGCTGTTCTGGCGGTGGGCGCTGCATCCTGACGCATCCGATTACCAGGCGGTCGCCGGCGTGCTGCTCGGTTTTCTCACGCTCCTTGGACTGCTCGAAATCTGGCTGCTCATGACCCCGCCCGTCGGCAAGGCATGGGGGGAAGGGCGCGCGGATGTCGGCTAGCGTCTCACCAGTAATGCACGAGCGGAATGTCGGTCATGCTCAACAAGCCAGGTTCTGCTTTGCGAACGCTGGCAATGGCGTTGACCACAATGGCGGCGGTGGCGATATCGCCGTGAATGCCGCCAGGAATCGTCATCCGCAGCGGCGGATCGCCGTCGATTTCGACGGTATCTTGCGGGTCCGGCGCGCCAACGTACATGCGCAGATCAAGCGTGATGACTTCGCGCTCGCCAATGTAGCCGCGCGCAATTTGATGCACCCCGGCAACCTGACCGGCGTCCACCGATACATGCGCTGTCGTTATGGCGCGCTCAGCAATTACTGGCATCATCGTATCGTCCCCGGCATCGAGTCGCCACCCCAGCGCAGCGGCGATCATATGCACCGACTCGGGCAATCCGACGTGGCGCACCATCCCTTCGCGCACTCGCTGCGCAAATTCGTCCGGCGTCAATCCGGCGCCAATCTTGCGCTGCAATGGTCCCCGGCGCTGCGCCGCATCCACGATGCGCAGCACGCGCACGGCGCGCACTTCCGCGCATGCCGCCGTCAGCATGACTGGCAGCGCATCCATGGCATATCCGGGATTGACTCCCGCGCCAAGCAGCGTTACGCCAGCCGCGCGCGCGGATGCGTCGAGATCGGCTGCCAGTTGCGGGTGCGCACTCCAGGGGTAGGCAAGCTCTTCACACGTCGAAATGACATCCGCTCCGGCAGCGATGCATTCCTGGAGTTGCGGCGCCACGGCGGCGAGCGACGATTGGGTGGCGTGCAGCACGACATCAGGACGCACGCGATCCAGCGTGCCGGCTGCGTCCGCGCTGACCATAACACCTGTCGCCTCGCCCCCCAACAGTTCACCGAGATCGCGTCCTGCTTTCTGCGGATCGCTATCGATCGCGCCAGTCACCTGAATGCCGGTGCGCGCGCACGCGAGACGGGCAATCCCGACGCCGATGGGTCCAAGTCCATAACAAACGACGCGAATCGCCATACCCTTTTCCTTACGGATGCATGCGTGTCATGCTATAATAGCGCGCTGTCAGCAGAAATGTCAATTTCTTATGAAAATTCCGACCATTCTGATCGTCGATGACGATGTTGTGCTGCTGGCACGGCTGGCGACGCAACTGAAAGAAGCGGGCTATGAGACATTTCAGGCGACCAGCGTGCGGCAGGCGGAGCAGGCGTTGGACGCTGCGCCGATCGATCTGGCGCTTATCGAGCCTGCCATTGACCGGCGCGCCGGATGGGAGTTTCTGCCACACCTGGCGCAGCGCATACCAACCATCGTGATAAGCGGCGACGGTCTTGAAGAAGACGTCATCCGCGGATTTGACGCTGGCGCTGTTGATTACCTTACGAAGCCGTTTCGTACCGGCGAACTGCTGGCGCGGCTGCGCACCCGCCTGCGGGTGCGATCCGGCGACGAGGCTGCTGCACCCCTGCCCGCCGCCACCGGTCCATCCACGACCGAGCCATCCCCAGGTCAGTCTCCAGTTGCAGCCAGGGTCATCGATCTCGGCGATGATGATGAAATCCTCGATAGCCCATCGGACGACGCAGCGGGCACAGCAGAGCCTCCCGCTCGATCCCCGGCGCCGACATCGTCCTCAAAGCGCCTGCGCCGCAAGCATTCCTCTGAGGAAGAGGAAGAGCCGGTGTTCATTCCCTATGCGGAAGAGCGCGGACTGATCGCCGATTACGCGCCAGCGGAGGTTGATGAGCTGCGAGTAAGCGAACTGGAGCAGTTGCCGTTGGGCGCGCGCCTCCGCGCTGCGCGCCAGCGCCGACGGATTACGCTGGTGCAGGCGGAGCTCGACACTAAAATCCGCATGTCGTACATCCAGGCGATGGAAGAGGAGAAATTCTCCCTCCTGCCGCACGGTCCGATGACCGAGGCAATGCTCAAGACCTATGTCGCCTACCTGGGGCTGAATGTCACGCATGCACTCGATGAGTATCGCAAACGCCACTATATCGCCCCGGTTGAGCCATTGGTCGCCCTGGGCGGATCGTCGCCGCCGCGCTCTGCGCCGCCGTGGTGGGTGTGGGTTGCGGTCGTCGCTCTGGCGCTGGTCGTCGGCATCGGCGGCATCATCGCGCTCGATCCTGAAGGCGTGGCTGCGCTCGGCAATCGCGCGCGCACGCTGCTTGCGCCGCCTACCGCAACGCCAACGCCGATCCCGACGCCGACATTCTCGCCGACGGCGACAGCCACGCCAACCTCGACGCCAACCGCTACGCCGATGGCGACTGTGACGCCAAGCCCGACGCCAGAACCAACGGCGACGCCGGAGCCGACATTGACGCCAACACCCACGGCGCGCCCACGACCAACGCCGCGCCCGCAGCCGACGCCTGTTCCGCCGACTCCGGAACCGCAACCGGAACCGGAACCACAGCCGCAACCGCAACCGGAACCGCCAGCGCAGCCATAAAGATTCCTGAGCGTCGCTCCGGAGAGATTGACGCAAAGACGCAGAAGCGCAAAGAGTAAGTGAATCCGTCCCGGCGTTGTCCGCTCTCTACGCGGCTGTCCCCGCGCCAGGCGCGCCGGCGCCTCTCCTTGCCAGCCGGAGGCGGTTGCATCTGGTACAATAATCGTCGCCTATGATGTACGACGACACCATCGCCGCGATTGCCACGCCGCCTGGCGAAGGCGGGATTGGCATTGTGCGCATCAGCGGGAAGGATGCGTTGCCGATCCTGGAGCGCATCTTCGTGCCGGCGCGCCCCGGTCCCTGGAAACCCTACCGGATGCGGTACGGGCACGTGGTGGATCGCACCGGCGCCCGCTTAGACGAGGCGCTCGCAGTCTTTATGCGCGGTCCGCGCAGTTTCACTGCTGAAGACACCGCTGAAATCTCGGTGCATGGCGGTCCGTTGGTTGTCGAACAGGTATTGCAGCAGGCGCTGGCAGCCGGGGCGCGCGCCGCCAACCCCGGCGAGTTCACCATGCGCGCCTTCCTGAATGGGCGCATCGATCTTACTCAGGCGGAAGCCACGCTCGATATCATCACAGCGCGCACGACAACGGCGCTGGCGCTGGCAGAGGCGCAACTGGACGGCTGGCTGTCGCGGGAATTGCGCCGCATCCGCGACCTGCTTATGGACCCGCTGGCGTACTGCACGGCGCTGGTCGATTTCCCCGAAGACGAAGTTGAACCACAGGACATCGAGACTCCCCTGACAGCGGCGGTCCAGGCGCTTGATGCACTGGTCGCCACCGCGCAGCAGGGAATCATCTATCGCCAGGGAGCGCGCGCCACGCTGGTCGGTCGCCCGAATGCCGGGAAGTCGAGCCTGTTGAATGCGTTGCTGCGCGTTGATCGAGCCATCGTGACGCCCATCCCCGGCACAACGCGCGACACGCTGGAAGAAACCGCCAACCTGGGAGGCGTGCCGGTAGTGCTGACCGATACCGCCGGAATTGTGGAAAGCGCTGATCCGGTCGAGCGCCTCGGTGTGGAACGGAGCCGTCGGGCAGTCGCATTGGCGGATCTGTTGCTGCTCGTGGTTGATGGAACAAGCCAGCCTGCTGATGATGACCGCGAGATTGTGACATTGACCCGCGGAAAGCGCACCATTCTGACCGTCAACAAGATTGACCTGGTTGACGGCGCTGACGCGGTGCAGGAATGTGTGACATCATTGCAATGCGCGTATGAGAGTCTGCGGGATGAACGTTTTGACGCGACCGTTGGGGTGTCGGCGTTGACCGGGCAGGGATTGGATGCGCTTGGCGCGACGGTTGCACGGTTGTTGCTTGGCGAGTCGTTGCCATCCGATGGGCGCCTGGTCACGAACGCGCGGCACCGCGATGCACTCGCGCGCGCGGCGGATCACGCACGCGACGCGCTCAACGGCGCCCGACGCGGCGTATCCCCTGATCTGCTGGCGGTTGATCTGACCGCAGCGATCAACGCTATCGGCGAAGTCACCGGCGAGGCGGTCGGCGAGGATCTGCTGCACGCCATCTTCAGCCGGTTTTGCATCGGAAAGTGACGCTTCATGCGCTATCTGCGCCCCCTCAGTCTGGTCGCTGTCGCGCTGCTGCTCTTTGTCGCGGCGCAGGGCACAGGGATCGAGCTGTTTTTTCACCTCAGCTACCTGCTGGTCGGCATTGTGCTTGTCGCCTACCTCTGGGCATGGCTCAACCTGCGCGGCTTGAGCGTGCGGCGCGAGACCTTCACCCACCGGGCGCAGGTTGGAGATGCGGTGCGCGAGCGCATCACCCTGATCAACCACTGGTTTTTGCCCAAACTCTGGATTGAGGTGATCGACCGCTCGAATCTGCCTGATCACAGCGCCGGCTTCGTGGCGTATCTGCCGGGTCGCGAGCAACGGCGCCGCGTTATCCGAACCCCCTGCGCTATCCGGGGGAAGTTCCGCTTAGGACCGGTAACGCTGGCAAGCAGCGATCCGCTGGGGCTATTCCATCTCCAGCGCGACATTCCGGGCGAGAACGAGATTCTGGTCTACCCGCGCACCGTTCCGCTGCCGGGGTTCGTTCTGCCCGGCGCCGAGTTGCCTGGCGGTCAGGACCTCAAGCGACGCACATACCACGTCACCCCAAATGTCGCCGCCATTCGCGACTATCAACCGGGTGACAGTTTCAACCGCATTCACTGGCGGAGCACAGCGCGTCTTGGCAGGCTGACGGTGAAAGAGTTCGAACTCGATCCGACCGCCGAAGTGTATGTGGCGCTCGACATGCACGAATATGCTCAAAAGGCATGGTGGCTGACGGAGGGAAGAACGGCTATGCAGAGTCAACGAACCGCTGAGTCCACCGAAGAGTATGCGGTGCATGCAGCGGCATCGATTGCGCGGCACGTCCTCGAACAAGACCGCGCCATAGGACTGATCGCCTGGGGACAGCGGCGCGAAGTCATTCCCCCCGAACGCGAGGCGCGGCAGTTGTACAAAATCCTGGAGGCGCTGGCGGAACTGCGCGCATATGGGTCGGCGTCGCTCGCGGAAGTGCTGAGCGCTGAAAGTGCGCGCTTTGGGCGCAACTGCACGCTGGTGGTCATTACCCCATCGCTGGACGAGCGATGGGTCACGGGGGTGCAGCACCTGCTTTACCGGGGCGTGCGCGTCGTTGCAGTTCTGATCGATGCGCAATCGTTCGGCGGCGGGCGCAGCAACGAGTCGATCCGCTCGCGCCTGGCGGAACTGCGTGTGCCGACCTACGTCTTTGGACGAGGGCAGTCACTGACGACCACACTTGTCCAGCCAGCGCTGATCGGTGCGTACCAGTCAGGTGCGACAACAAACGTTGCATTGTCGTAAAAATCCTTAAAAACGCGACATCCGCCTGGCGAAGCGGTTCGTAACATACGGTACACGGAATAGATGATATGCACTTCCGGAGTGCCGTGATGAACCAGGTCCGAACCTCTAATCTCCGCCTCCACGTCGCTGATCGGGATGTCGATTCGGAAGGGGACGCCTTCTGGCAAACTGACATTGCCGATATGACCGCGCACCGAGCGTCCTCCAACGAGACGCTTGATGACTCGACGCAAATGTACCTGCGCGAAATCGGGCAGGTTGGGCTGTTGAGCGCCGAAGAAGAGATCGCGCTCGCAAACGACATCAGCGCCGGACGTGAAGCGCAGGAACGTTTGAAGGCGCAGCGATTCGAATCAGCCGCTGAGCGTCTGCTGCTCGAACGGCGCGTGATGCAGGCGGAGGAGGCGCGCCGTCGCCTGATCCAGGCAAACCTGCGCCTGGTTGTCAGCGTCGCTAAAAAGTACATCGGCGGACCCCTCTCATTTATGGACCTGGTTCAGGAAGGGAATATCGGTCTGATGCGCGCCGTTGAGAAGTTCGACGCGAGCAAGGGCAACCGCTTCTCGACCTATGCGACGTGGTGGATTCGTCAGGCGATCACGCGCGCCATCGCCGAACAGAGCCGCCTGATCCGACTGCCGGTGCACCTGAGTGATGTTATCGCGCAACTGCGGCGCGTCGCGCGGCGGCTCGAACAGTCGCTGGAACGTGAGCCGACGATCGAGGAAATTGCTGAAGCGGTTGGCATGCCAGAGCGCAAGGTGAAACTGCTGCTTCAGGCGTCGGCGCAACCGATTTCGCTCGAACAACCGATCACGAGCGACGGCGAGGGACAGATCAGCGAGTTGCTGGCGGACGACGGCGCCGACGCACCGATGGAGATTGCGACGCAGCGCATGCTCCAGCACGACCTGGCGCAGGCGCTGATGGAACTGCCTGACCGCGAGCGGGCAGTGCTGCAATTGCGGTATGGTCTAACCGACGGACGCCGCCGGACGTTAGAGGAAATCGGCTCGGCGTTCGGCATTACCCGCGAGCGCACGCGGCAGATCGAAGCGGATGCGCTGCGTCTGCTGCGGCGTCCTGGCGTCGGCGCGCGGTTGCAGGGGTATCTGGAGTAGTCAATCCCAGGCAGTATCGTTCTCGCTGTCAAATGGAACTTTTTCGTAGACTTCCGCAAGATGCAACCGGCACTCTATCGTCGGCAATTCCAGCACGCCATCATCGCCATCGATTGAGGTCAAGACCCGGAGATTTTCCGATTGTCGCCGATAGTGATCGATATGTTTCGCGTCCTGGGACACCAGAACATACTCCTGCACAGTTGCGATACTTCGGTAGTACTGGAACTTTTTGCCCCGATCATACTGTTCCGTACTCTCTGACAGCACTTCAATAATGACTGCAGGATTAAGCAAGACCCGTCGTTGCATCTTCAAACAGCCAGTGCCACAATCCTGCCCCCATAGTACTCATGTTTTTCACTGCTTTGCTCCTCGAAGGCAAGGTGCTCTTCGGGGGTCATGAGATGGCGGGGTCGGGCGGACATGGGAGCCTCCAATTCCTTGCTGATTATAAAGAAAAACCTTACATCTTTGTGGCGATCTGCTCACACTTTGCTGCTTCTGTTTGATTAGGAGCAGGTTTCGTCATAAGAAATACTAGAGCAACCAAATACAATGCGATCACCCCCCACACTCGTTGCTCAGTTAGGCGACTAAAAATAAGCAGCACCCACGAAATTCCCGCAAAGATAAGACTTCTCTTTCGGGTGTGGGGGATCAATCCGAGTGCGACGTGATCATAGAAATCTGGATATTGAGGGAAGCATGCAAGAGCCAGGAGGAGGCGCGCTCCGGGATCCTTCCAGCGAATGATCGCAACAAATAACAAAAATCCAGGAATAGTTGTAACAACCATTAATCTATGATACCTTGGTTGATTGATATTTTCCAACCAATCAAAAGGCCAGGAATAGAGTACAGGAATCGTCATCACACAAATTATGATCATTCCAATGAGAACTAGTAATGCTCTCTTTACGCTTGGTTGCACGACTACCGCTGCTGCAGCGAGAGGCGGCTTCACAACAGAAAGAGGCGCAAGGAAGGGAGACAAAAGGAAGAAGGTCAACAAAATAGACCATTGCGCATCCAGAACACATAACCAAAACGGAGCCGAAGCAAACAAAGGGGTACAATGCGGAATCTTGATATGAATAGTATAAGCCAGTAGGAATGATGAGATTGCGAGAAAAGTTGAAACCGCTAGATCGTCACTAAGTTGCGTAAAGGGGAGCACTACGATGATTGCTGGCATCGGGTAGAGAAGAACATCGTTCGGGAAGGTTTCAGGTCCAAGATTAGTGAGTTTATACGGATTATTTCCAATTAAGAGAGAACGTGCACCATTGAGCGGCCAAGAGAAGTCACCGGCGTGACCTCCTAGAAGTCCACGAAAATAATAAGAGGTCCCAAAAACCACTATTCCCGTCAAAAATGCCGCGGTAAGGGCTCTGATTTGAGGATGTGATGAAGAAAGACTTTTCCGGATAATGTGCATATTTGTAAGCGTTTTAGATGGATTTGCGGGAAGGTTATGACGCTTTCCGGCATCGATTACGGTAACATGGCAATCTACTCGGCGAAAGAATGAGGCCCAGGAATGGGTAGGCTGTCTACAAGCGATCCCTAACCGTGCATCTTGATGGCCTCGTGCATACTGCGTTTGACCTCCTCGTAAGTCTTGCGAGTCGTGCTGTATCTAGGCAAATCCGGTAGCAGGACGAGTAGTTGCAATTGGTGTTTTCAACGACGACTCAGAGCATGATCGGAAACCATTTTCTCGGATAGAAACGATTGAGTAACATTGTCACCGAACCAAGATAGATGAACGCCTCGTGTCAAAATAGGAATGAACTGCACTCATGGGCGGAACATCCTCTGGAAGCATGCGCCAGTGACACCCGGTGTGATTTTTGTAGATGAGTGCATTCACGATCGCCCGCAGATCAATCCCGGTTGGGCGACCGCCCTTTGGCGTGGATGGGGTGACGATCAGCTCAATCGTCGCCCATCGGGCGACAGTCAGATTCGGTCGGATCGTTGGTCGGGTAAGAGCGGCACTTACGCTTTGGCATGCTGTCCTTCTCCTCTCAGAACGCCATGACCACCGCTATCATACCACAAATCCGGGTTTCCGATCATGCTCTAAGATGGCGGGTTTGGGCGGACATAGGAGCCTCCACTTTAGATGGCGATACATTCGCAATGCCAGTCTATGAAATCCGGTACCGCCCGAAATAACGCTCGAGTCGCGGGCGCATGTATTTCTGGTACCCCACGGCGCTGAGAACGATGATGAGGCCAACGCCTGCGAGCGCAAATGCAAACCCCAATGCGCCTTCAAAGACTCTGAACGCCAGGTAGCTCACATAGGCGTAACATCCGAGAGATCCAAACACCAGGAACACTCGCCGCTGAAGCCACACGCTTGCCGCCACAAACGACAAATAGACGACAAAATAGACGATCCCGAGCAATCCTTCCTTTTCCAGAGCCAGAGCGGAGAAGTGGACGAAAACAATGAGATGCCCAAAGAGATAAAGCCACAGGCTGTAATCCTGATTTGTTTTGCGTTGCAAGAAGATGCCCAGAATCAACATTCCTGCACCAATCAGTATACCGACGATCTGTTCGGTTTCTGACCATGTCCAATAATCGCTCCGTGTTATCCAATGAACGAGATCCATTGACAGGAACCACGTCCAGAATGAGATCAGCAGGGAAATCAAGGGGAAACGAACTCGCCAGATGACGATCGCGGCCACTGTTATACTGACTATTTCAAGCGGAATCCACGTCTGCGCTATGATCTGATAGAAGTCTCGATAGGCATAGTGTGAGGCATCGGGCCATATGCCAAGTGCGCGTTGGACGGTGTAGACGAACAACGGCACAATACCTGTTCCCACGAAGATCAACAATCCGCCAGCGACGCGAAAGTCTTTCCTTTGTAAAAAGTATCCAATAGCCCAAAGCACGACAATAGTGAAGAACGAAACCGCGAGTTGACCGGTCAGCCCCAAAGATTCCCATTCCAATCCCATGAAAATTGTGTACGCCAGGAGAATCATGAAACCGCCAAAGTAATAGGCGATTGAAATGAGGTTGAGTCTCTTTCGCGGTTCAGGTGCGGCTTGAGTTTGCTCGTGGAGCGACTCAGCAGTTTCGAGGCGCTGACGAATGCGGGTGAGTTGTTCGGGGGTAATGAGTCCCTGTTTCGCCCACTCCTCCAGATCCTTCAGAGTAAAGTGCAATTCTGCGCCAGGCATAGCAGCCTCCTTCCGTGACGGCATTGCTCGGCGCCTGGACGTCAAGCTTTCACCCTTAATTGTAGGAGACTGCCGCCCGACCGTCAATAACGAACTTATGGCGCATCATCCCATCGCGCCGCCGGTCTTCTCCGCCTGGCACGTACAGACCGCTTGAAGGCGCGCCATGATGACCGTGCGCCGTGACGAAATAGCGCTGAAAAATGCTCAAGCGATTTGTGCTTAACGAGCGAGCGTTTCACGGGACCCGATATATTCAAGCACCGCCTGGGTTATCAACCCTGAACGACTCTCACCATGTTCACTTGCATATTTATCCACAAGATGTAATACACGCTCAGGCAACGTAATATTGATCCTGCGCGTTTTACCTGATAGCTTCGTAACATCAACAGTGACAAGCGCCCAGATCCCTCCGGCATAATCGGGATTACTTTGATGCAGTGCAATCGGTTTTGGCGTTGGGATAGGCTCGCCATCTGCTAATAAACCTTCCAGATGGCACTCAATGGCTTCGACGGCTTCTTGCAATGCTTCATCAAGTGTTTCACCTGCACTGAAGCAACCAGGCAAATCAGGCACAGTAACGCCATAATCGCTTTCAGCATCCTTATGGATGACAACAGGGTAACGCATCGGCGCTCACTCCTTCTCTGGCCAGGACCAACCGGCTCGACAGCAGATACTCTTCAACGTTCCTACAGGTAAATCTTTCTTTGGATGCGGAACAGTCAAGCGTCCGGGCTTATTGGGATGTTTGTAGTGGTGGTGGCTGCCTCGAACGTGGACCAGCATCCACCCATCCTACTTGGAGCCGGGCTATGATTTCACGACCGTTCATGCATGTTATTGTACAGGCTATACACGTGCGATCTTCGGCGAAATGAAGGAACAAGCGCGATGAAATCGCTTATCCTGGTCATCGCCGCACCTGTGTTGCTTGCAGGATGCGGCGCACCAGCGCCGGCAGCACCCGCCGGCGCCACTGTTGTTGTCCCATCAACCCCGGTTCCAAACGTCACGCTTGCGCCGACCGCCGCGCCTGCGACCCCCGCGCCGACCACTGCGGTTGCTGCGCCGACCATCACACTTGCTGTGCCGACCGCCGCGCCGGCAATCGCCGCGCCTGCGACCCCCGCGCTGGTCACTCCCCCTACAATCGCCCCAACCCTCACGCCGCCGCCTGTCGTTGCGCCAACACCAGCGCCCGCAGCGGAGTCAGGCGTGGTTGCAGTTGATATCATCAGCTTTGTCTACGAACCGAGTCCGGTGGTTGTCCGTGTCGGCACAACGGTCGTATGGACCAACGTTTCTGAAAAACGATTCGTTCGAGCGCCTGCCCTCCTGGTTGTTATGACCTGCAAATCAATAGAAGATGGAGCCTGGCTGGCACAAACTCGAACGCCCCGATGTCGCATCGCACCCACTGCGGACGTGAAACGCCCCGCTGGTCCGTCGGCTCACATGCATTCTCGCCGCTGCCAGGCGGGAGCGGGTTGCCGCCTTCAATCGCCAGGCTGCCGGGGAGCAACGCATGGGTCAGCGTGGCGCCGCCATTGTTGCGAAGAGGTCCAATGCCGGGATTGACACCGATCAGATTGCCGTCGGTGACGCCTTCGATGGTGCAACCCGCAGCGACCGAAACCAGGTTGTAGCCTCCAGATACAAGCGTGCCTTAACAGTCTGGCGCCTGTTCGCCGCGATCCGTGTTCCCGCCGATGATGGTGTTCCTGAACACTACTGCGCCTTCAGGGGCGACCGCGATGCCGCCGCCATCGCCAGCGCCGTCGTTATCGCTGTCAGCCGTATTGTTTGCGATGGTTACATTGTTCAGACTCAGTGATCCGCCTGCTACGTATATCCCGCCGCCATCGCCGGTAGCGCGATTATCGCTTAGAGTGCTATTCACTATGACCAGATCACCTGATCCAATCGCAACCCCGCCGCCTCCGAAGAAGGGACCGACGGATGTGTTGCTGATAATGACGCTGCTGGCGATTGTCATCGCTCCGGTCATGAATATGCGGTGCAACAGCGCCTACTGCGAAAGCGACGATGCCATGATGGCAAGCGCAGTGAAGCCCCTCAAAAGCTGGTGAGCATTCATGGTATGCCTCCTTGCATACACGTCGAGGGACCGACATTGGTCTTATTTTTTGAAGACGGTGATTATCGAGCAATCCTCACCAGCACTACACAGCAGCCTTGCGTGTGCAGGTTCGCGCCAGAACAGGCGAGACGGGATCGATCGTAGACAATCGTGATGGGGCGACGGTGGTAAGTTTGGTCATGAGGAGAGCGTGAACACAGGCGCCTGTGAAGCTCAAGCGAGACTCTTAGCAGACTGATGCCATTGAATGTTCGCCGGGCGTGTCGCCCGTAGTGGCGTGCCGCAACACACCCGCCCATCCTCCCTCACAGGTGTAGAGTTTTTGGGGTGCAAGGGTTTTTTTCTGCGTCCTGACGCCTGTTTTTGCCCTCACCCCCAGATCCTCTCCCGCGCTGCGGGAGAGGGGAGCGTTTTGGCGTCCTGATGCCTGAAGCAGGCGACTCGGCACGATGGCGCACTTGAAAACTCTACACTTGTGAGACCCATCCTCCCGGGTTCGGGCTATGCGGGAGCGTGCTTTCATAACGCGAGCGCCGATCTCTTTTGAGGATGCCCGGTCCCATCACGCCAAGTATAATCCAAGTATAATCCACGTCTGGCGGGAATGGAAAACAGATCTTTCCACTGCCTGCGAAACGATCGTCACGAGCGTATTGGCGATGGAAAGCCTGGAAAAGGCAGGTTGGAGGAGAAAGCAACCTGCTGACGCATGGCGCCGCCGGGGTGCGTCCGGCAGCGCGCTTCCTGGCGCGGATACCACTCATCGCCAGGCAAAAGCAAAGGGGTCGCGGGCTCGAACGTTCGCAAGCAACGCTCCTGACCCACGACCCCTGAGTCGTTCCCGATCCCCGGTTCTCAGTTCTCATAGGAAGATCAACCAGACGTTGGACAATCTCGTGATCGGCGTTGGCTTCGACAGGCTCAACCGGCGTTGGCTGAGTCTGTCGAAGCCAACGCCGACCGCTCCA